>QNFD01000192.1 GCA_003645435.1 Gammaproteobacteria bacterium
TCGGTACGAGCCGACGTAATTTTTGATTTATTTAAAAAAGAAAAAATTACCCATCTCTGTGGTGCTCCGATCGTGTTAAATTTGATCGCGAATGCCGATGACGAGGCCAAACAGGGTATAGATCACCAGATCAACGTGATGACCGCCGCCGCACCACCGCCACCATCGGTTCTGGAGGCTATGGAAAAATTGAATTTCAAGGTAACCCATGCCTATGGACTGACCGAGGTATACGGCCCGGCGGTCGTGTGCTCCTGGCACGACGAATGGAACGACCTGCCGATCACCGAGCAGGCCGAGCTAAAATCACGTCAGGGCGTACGCTATCCAATGCTCGAAAAGCTCGTGGTTGCGCATCCCGAAACCCTGGAACCGGTACCCCGGGATGGAAAAACTGTCGGCGAGATCATGTTCAAAGGCAATGTCGTGATGAAGGGTTACCTGAAAAACCCCGAGGCCACGAAGAATGCATTAGAGGGCGGATGGTTTCATAGCGGCGACCTCGCGGTATGCCATGAAGACGGTTATATCGAAATCCGCGATCGCTCTAAAGATATTATTATTTCCGGTGGTGAAAATATCTCGAGCATCGAGGTTGAAAAAACACTCTACCGCCACCCCGCAATTCTCGAAGCGGCGGTGGTCGCACAGCCCGATGAAAAATGGGGTGAAACACCCTGCGCGTTCGTTACCCTGCGAGACGAGGTGAACAATGTCAGTGAACAGGATATCATCGATTATTGCCGTGATAACATGGCGCATTTCAAAGCCCCGAAAACCGTCATCTTCGGTAGTTTGCCTAAAACTTCAACCGGCAAGATTCAGAAATTTGTTTTACGCGAACAGGCAGAGGCCGCTTCAGCATGACCGATATAGTTACCCTACGACGAATCCTGAATACCTATAAACGCGTGGCCATGGTGGGATTGTCCGCGGACTGGTGGAGACCGAGTTTTTTCGCCGCCAAGTACCTGCTGGAACATGGTTTCGAAGTTATTCCGGTGAATCCAAAGTACGAAGAAATACTCGGACAAAAATGTTATCCGGATTTGAAATCGATCCCGACACCGGTCGATGTTGTCGACCTCTTCCAGAAAGCCGAGCGCGTACCGCTTTTTGTTGACGATGCCATAGAAATAGGTGCGAAAGTGTTGTGGATGCAACTCGGTATCGTTAATGAAGAGGCCGCACAGAAGGCTCGCGATGCCGGACTCGAAGTGGTCATGGACCGATGCATGAAAATCGAATACGCGCGCATATTCGGCGGGCTCAATACGATCGGCGTAAACACCAAGATAATCTCGGCAAAACGTCCGGCATTTGTGAATTTTTAGGGGTTTTGGCTATTGCTAATTATCCCCTCACCCTAACCCTCTCCCCAAAGGGGAGAGGGGACTGTAATACTCCCTCTCCCCTCTGGGGCGGTGCGACGTCTCGCGAGGGCAGGGGTGAGGGGAATTTAGTGAAGTTCATATGAGTTATAAAAACATCAACTTAAATCGAGAACACCACTATGGCCGATAGAGAATTTGGAATCGAAACACTGTGCCTGCACGCGGGCCAAATCCCCGACGCTGCGACCGGCTCTCGAGCGGTACCCATATATCAAACAACATCTTATGTTTTTGACAGTACCGACCATGCCGCCAGCCTGTTTAATTTGCAAACCTTCGGCAATGTCTACACGCGCCTGACCAATCCGACTACCGCAGTCCTCGAAGAACGTATGGCGGCGCTGGAAAATGGGCGTGCGGGACTCGCGGTGAGTTCGGGCATGGCGGCACAGACCGTCGCCCTGCTGACCCTGATGGAACAGGGCGATGAACTGGTATCGGCGAGTACGCTTTACGGCGGCACCTATTCACAGTTTGATGTCACCTTTCGAAAGTTTGGCATTAATACCGTTTTTGTCGATTCGGATGACCCCGAGAATTATCGCAAGGCGATTAACAAAAATACCAAGGCACTCTACGTCGAGACCATTGGTAACCCATTGAACAACGTTGCGGATATCGAGGCAATCGGCGCGATAGCAAAAGATGCCGGTATTCCACTGGTGGTCGATAGCACGTTTGCGACACCCTATTTATGCCGGCCGATGGATCATGGCGCTGATATCGTGGTCCATTCGGCAACCAAGTTTATTGGCGGGCATGGAACCTCGATGGGAGGTGTCATAGTCGAATCCGGCAAGTTCGACTGGGGCAATGGTAATTTCCCCGGCATGACCGAACCGTCAAAGGGTTATCACGGCATTCGCTTCTATGAGACCTTCGGTGACTTTGGCTTTACCGCGAAGGCCCGTTGCGAAACCCTGCGTACGCTCGGGCCGGCAATGAGTCCATTCAATGCCTTTATGTTGCTTCAGGGCCTGGAAACCCTGCCGGTACGCATGGATCGACATTGTGACAACGCCGTTGGCGTTGCTAAATATTTACAGCAGCATGCAGCCGTATCGTGGGTGAACTATGCAGGCCTGGAAGACAGCAGCTATGCACCACTGGTAAAGAAGTATCTGCCCAAAGGTGCTGGCTCCATACTCACTTTCGGTGTCAAAGGTGGTTCCGAGGCCGGTGCAAAATTTATCGAGGCCGCTGAATTCCTCAGCCACCTGGCGAATGTCGGCGATGCGCGAACACTCATTATTCACCCTGCCTCGACAACTCACAGACAGCTATCCGAGGAACAGTTAATCGCCGCCGGCGTAACCCCAGATATGATACGTATCTCAGTGGGCCTCGAGACCCTCGACGATATTCTCTGGGATCTGGATCAGGCACTGGCCAAATCGCAGTAAGCTAATTTAAGATTAAACCGCTGCTAATTTCGGCTCGGAATTAACCTCGAATTCAACTCCGGCCCGCGCCACGGCATTTAACACGGCGCGCAGTGAAGCGCCCACAATATCCTCGCTACATCCGGCCCCGCAGCTTCGTTGACCGTTGATGCTTAGTTGCACATAGGCTATCGCTTCGGATTGCTCGTTGTCGCCCAGCGTATGTTCGCTGTAGTCGACCAACACAATTTTCGTATCCAGGCGCGTATTGATCGCCGTCACGAATGCATCGAGTATGCCTTTACCTTCGCTGGCAATATCGAAATGTTGCTCCCCGCTCAATAACGAGGCCCTCAGCCGATCACAACCCTCGGACCTCGAAGCCTGGTATCTTTCAACCGTGATGGGCTTATCCACCTTGATATAGGTATTCTGGAAGATATCCCAAATCTCTTCGGCTGAGACTTCAGTCTCTTTATTTTCGGCGTGTTTTTGTACATGCGGACTAAAATCGACCTGCATCCAGCGCGGCAAGATCAGGCCGTAGTCTTTTTCGAGTACATAAGCCACCCCGCCCTTACCCGATTGACTGTTGATACGGATCACTTCCTGGTAAGTGCGGCCGACATCACGCGGATCAATCGGTAAATAGGCAACCTGCCAATGCGTATCGGCACCGTTTAATTTTCGTTCACGATCGTCGATTGCCAGGCATTTATTGATCGCATCCTGGTGACTGCCGGAAAAAGCCGCGAACACAAGATCACCGGCGTAAGGATGCCGCGGATGCACCGACAACTGCGTGCAGCGTTCCACCACGTTAATAATCCGATCCATATCGGATAGATTTAACTCCGGGTCTATACCCTGGCTATAGAGATTCATCGCCATCGTGACTATGTCCATATTGCCGGTGCGCTCGCCGTTACCAAGCAGCGTACCCTCGATGCGATCAGCACCCGCCATGACGCCAAGCTCTGAAGCGGCAACGCCACAACCGCGGTCATTGTGCGTATGTAAACTGATGGTGATACTGTCGCGGCGGCTTATCCGGTCACACATCGTCTCAATCTGGTCGGCATAGACATTCGGCGTCGCAACTTCGACAGTGGCCGGTAAATTGATAATAGCTTTGTTCGCGGGCGTCGGTTGCCAGACATCGATCACCGCGTCGCATACTTCGATCGCATAGTCGAGTTCGGTACCAGTGAAACTCTCCGGTGAGTACTGAAATTGCCATTCGGTATCGGGCTGTTTTGCTGCATGATCTCTAACCCAGTTTGCTCCCTGCACTGCAATACCCTTGATTTGCTCGCGCGACATCTTAAACACCTGCTCGCGCTGTACCGTCGAAGTCGAATTGTACAGATGCATAATCGCCCGCCGTGCGCCTTTCAATGACTCGAAACTACGCGCTATCAAATGTTCGCGGGCCTGGGTCAAAACCTGGATAGTCACATCTTCGGGCACCATATCCTGTTCAATCAACTGGCGCACAAAGTCGAAATCCGTTTGTGACGCCGCTGGAAAACCTACCTCAATTTCCTTGAAGCCAACGTCAACCAGCAATCGGAACATGTCCAGTTTCTGGCCAGGTGTCATGGGCTCGATCAATGCCTGGTTACCGTCACGCAAATCGACACTGCACCAGTCGGGTGCATGGCTTATGACTTTATCCGGCCAACGACGGCCTGATTTGGCAATAGGGCTGAAGGGGCGGTACTTTTTGTGATTGAAGGCTGACACCGGTATTTCCTGTCGGGTTGTTGTTGCTGGCATATCACTATAAAGCAATTGCACTAGTAAATAATTGCGAATTAGCCAATGAATTATAATATTAAAGATATAATTAACTATTAAACTAGAATTTATTAGGTAATATAGCTAATAATAATAATTTTTAGAGAGAAGTAGCCGTGAAAATCGTCCTCGATAGGATTGACAAACACATCCTGCGCTTGATGCAGTCCAATGGTCGCATCAGCAACCTGGAACTGGCCGACCAGGTGGGGCTTTCGCCAACACCCTGTTCGCGCCGGGTCAAGCGTCTCGAAGACTCCGGTATAATCGACCGTCATGTGACCCTGCTTCACCCGGAAGCACTCGGCCTGAGTTTGACCGCCATTGTTGGCATCTCCATGGACCGCCATACCCACGATCGTTTCGAGGCGTTTGAAAAGGCCATTGCTGATATGCCTGAAATCATTGAGTGCAGCATTGTCACCGGCCAGGCGGCAGACTTTCTGGTCAAGGTAGTGGTCAAAGACATGCAGCACTATGAAAAATTCCTGCTCGGACACTTAACCCGACTGAAAGGTGTTACCGGCGTTCACTCCAGCTTTGTACTCAGGCAGTTGATTAACAAGACGGAACTGCCCGTGGAATAGTAGTTGGCAACGTTTCGGCCTGTCGGACTCAGGGAAAGAGATTGGCGACCAGTTGTAGCCAAATTGCGGCTATCAGATACATCACGATCACGTAAGGCCAGCTCCAGATTGCTGCTTTCCAGCTCGGAATATTGTAGCGACCCTGAAACACAAGATTTGTGCCGGACAATGGACTCGAGCAGGTGCCAAGATTCCAGGCGAACAGATAGGTAACCGCAAGTAAATTGGGGTTGGGATCAAGGGTCAATATTAATGGGGTCAAACTCGAAATCAAGATCACCGGATGAATACCGATGATGGCACAGAACAGCATGAAACCCAGCAGCTGGACAGAGGTAACGGCATCGAAATGCGTGAACGGCGTTTGCAGAACACCATTATCAATGATTGCCGACATGCCGGCCGCGAGCACACCCGCGGCAAGAAACAGGGTTAACTCATTGACCATACGAGGCAACCCATTCACCACGTAACTTCCTAGCCGTGCAGTCGCGGATGTCCGGTTGCGTATGAGCAGGGTCAGGCTTGTGACCAGTAAAGCACTCGACCCTATCACCACTAAAACAGGGGTTTCGGGTAGTAACCAGAAACCGAGAACAACGCTGACTACCAGTATAAAGGGGATCTTCAGGATATTCAGATGAA
>QNFD01000193.1 GCA_003645435.1 Gammaproteobacteria bacterium
TCGCCTTCAAGGAAATGATTGATATCTTGTTCAGCCCCAGTTTTGTTAGCCATATCTACGTCCTCCTTAGAAACGCGTCATGTCGGGACGACCGACAGTATGTTGAGTGCCCGCCATCGGCACCTGCGCACAGGCCGACGCTTCCAGGGTCAATGCGGCCAGATCTTCAGGCTCGAGTGAATGGATGTTGGTCTTACCGCAGGCGCGTGCGAATAACTGTGCCTCGATGGTGAGCGTGTGCAGGAAGTTAAAAACCCGCTCCGCCGCTGTATCGGGGTCGAGGCGTTTTCGCAGTTCCGGATCCTGGGTGGCAACACCGACTGGACACCGGCCCGTATGACAGTGATAACAGGAGCCCGCTTCGACACCAATTTCATTTTCGAAGTCTGCTTCCGGAATATCCTTGTTGCAGTTCAACGCCATCATCGCCGAGTGCCCAATCGCAACTGCGTCGGCTCCAAGTGCAATCGCTTTCGCGACGTCGGCGCCGTTACGGATACCGCCGGCGTAAATCAGGGTAATCTGACCCGACATGCCGACATCATCGAGCGCCTGACGCGCCTGACGAATCGCGGCTATACCCGGCACACCGGTTTCTTCGGTGGCGAGGTGAGGGCCAGCACCGGTACTACCTTCCATACCGTCGATATAAATCGAGTCTGGCCCGGTTTTTGCCGCCATCCTAACGTCATCGTAGACGCGTGCCGCACCGAGCTTCAATTGAATCGGAATCTGGTAATCGGTCGCTTCACGGATTTCCTGTATCTTCAGCGCCAAGTCATCCGGCCCCATCCAGTCCGGATGACGCGCAGGTGAACGCTGGTCGATACCCGCGGGTAACGAACGCATTTCCGCGACCTGATCGGTTACCTTCTGACCCATCAAGTGTCCACCGAGACCCACTTTGCAACCCTGGCCGATGAAGAATTCTACCGCGTCGGCGAGACGCAGGTGATTCGGGTTAAAGCCGTAACGCGACTGAATGCACTGGTAGAGCCATTTACTCGAATAGCGCCGTTCGTCGGGGATCATGCCGCCTTCTCCCGAACAGGTCGCCGTACCTGCCATGGTTGCACCACGCGCCAGGGCGGTTTTCGCCTCGTAGCTCAATGCACCGAAACTCATGCCGGTGATGTAAATCGGAATATCGAGCTCCAGTGGCTTCTTCGCGTTAGGACCGATTA
Organism: Gammaproteobacteria bacterium; assembly: GCA_003645435.1. Next base: position 1,185 of record QNFD01000193.1, read on the forward strand.
TGGTTTTAGTCAAACACTTTTCACGATAACCTTCGATAACGAATCGGGTCAGCGTGCCAGGCATGAAAGTCAGGTCGTCCCAGGTTGGAATCTTCTTGAACAGCGAGAAACCACGCATGCGGTAACGGCCCAGTTCTGCCTTTACATGTATATCGTTAATCACCTCGGGCGGGAATATGAAACTCTTCCCCAGGTAATAGGGATCTTTCTTTGCTTTATCAGACATCTTGATTCTCCAGGATTAAAACCGGCGCCTAAAGCACCAGTTTCTTCTCCGTAGGTTCGAGGTTATCGTAGTTCCACAGTTGCTTACCGGAGGTAAGCTTGACCAGGTTTTCTACCCCGTTGGGCGCTTCCATACCGTAGAGTTCGAGCTTTCCGCGCAGGTAGCGTAAATCGAGATCGGTCATATCAGTCTCGACACAGTCAACACCGAGGCTGGCGATCTTGCCGCCAACGTAGATGGTGCCGTCGTACATCGAGTCACCCAGGTTATCACCGGCGTCGCCGAGGATGATCATGCGCCCGCGTTGCATCATGAAGCCGGTGAAAGCACCAACGCTGTCGCCGACTATAATAGTGCCGCCCTTCTGATCGATACCCACTCTCGCTCCAGCCTGACCTTTACAAACCAGGTCGCCGCCGCGAATCGCGGCGCCAAATAACGATCCTGCATTTTTTTCGATAACCACCGTGCCTGCCATCATGTTTTCAGCGCAGGACCAGCCGACTCGACCGGAGATGTGAATATTCGCACCGTCGGTTAAACCGCAACCGAAATAGCCCAGGCTGCCTTCAAAGTTGAGATTCAATCGATTTAAAATACCAACACCCAGGGAATGTTTGGCGCGTGGGTTATTAACTGTAATCGTGCCGTGACCCGATTTCATCAATTCCCGAATCTTCAGGTTTATATCGGTTATCTCCATATCAGCCGCATCGAACTCGGCCGTTTTTTCATAATCGACCTCGTAGGACCAGGGATAAATGAAATTCTCTTCCTCGGTCGCCGAGAAGAATCGCTGCTGGGTACGACCCCCCAGCTGCTCTTCGTGTAAACCCATGTCATGGGATGTACTCACGCTGCCCATACCATTACCTCCCCTTGATAAGGATCCCAGGTGTCAATTTCACGCGGGAAAATACTTCGAATGGCCACTTCTTCCGAAGCAAGGCCGACAAATTCATCGCTCTCGTAAAGCACCATTGGCTTCGCACCCATTACGTCCTTAGCCATTCCGAGCTGGTCGCTGGTTGCCACCAGGTAAGTGAATACGCCGTCGAGTTCACCGATTGACCGCGCCATCGCGGCTTCAAGCTCATCACCCTGATCGATCCGATCGGCGATATAAACCGCGATCAATTCAGAATCACAGTTGGAAACGAATCGATGACCGCGACGTTCGAGGTCACGGCGATAGGTCCAGTAATTGGTTAACTGGCCGTTATGCACCACCGATACATCGTTAAACGGGTAAGCCCAGTAGGGATGCGCTGAACGTATATCAACATCCGACTCGGTGGCCATGCGCGTATGACCAATCGCATGGGTACCGATAAAGCCATTGATACCATACTGCTTTGAAACCACGGCCGCATCGCCCAGGTCCTTGATTAACTCCAGCGCCTTGCCGACCGAGAGAATTTCAACGCCGTCTATATCTTCGATGTAATCGATCAAACGTTTCAGATCGCCATCGAATGTAAAGTGATAGCGAAACGCATATTCGGTGGCATCCTCTTTCTCGGTAATCTTTGCGCCCATTTCCTCCAGACGCGCATCGACAGCCGCCTTTCGTTCAATCACCTGTCGGTGAATATCGAAACCGGTAGCCATTTCCTCCTGTTCCGCCACCTTGAAGCGCAACACCTCCACACCTTCCTGCGGTTTCCCATAGAGTGCAAAACCGGTCGAGTCTGGCCCCCGGTGCTTCAGGGCCTGAAGCATCTGGGTCATCTCGCTACCGATATCACTGCTTGCACCACCCTTCCAGATAAGTCCAGCAATACCACACATAAGCTTTTCCTCTTAAATTAAATAGTAATTTCTAGTAGTGCCTATGGGAGACAGTCGAGATAGGTTTCGACATCCCAATCGGTGACGGTGGCGTTGTATCTCTCCCATTCATCACGCTTGTAATGTTCGAATACCCTGTACATCTCACCCGGCATAGACGACTTGATAACTTCGTCGTTGCGCAGTTCTTCAAGGGCCTCACCCAGTGACATCGGCAGCTTCTTGACGTCTTTGCCCGCGTCTATAGCATCATAAATATTGCGCTCTTCAGCTTCACCCGGGTCGAGTTTATTATCGATGCCATCATCCATCGCTTTCAACAATGCGGTACCCATCAGGTAAGGATTCACCATTGAGTCAACCGACCGATATTCAAAACGGCCGGGAGCTGAAACACGTAACGCACAGGTCCGATTCTGATAACCCCAATCAGCAAAGATAGGCGCCCAGAAACCGGTATCCCAGAGGCGACGGTAAGAGTTAACCGTCGAAGAGCCGATTGAAGTCAGCGCGCCGAGGTGCTTGATAACACCGCCAATAGAATGCAGACCGATTGGTCCCGGTGCGCGTTCGTCGATAGATGGATCAGGCATAAATGTATTTTCTCCACCCTCAATATAGGTAAATGAGCCGTCCATGCCCGCCAGAGATTCAAAACCCAGCTTGTTGAGCTTGTCTTCACCACCACGCCACAACGACATATTGTGGTGGCAACCAGAAGCTGACACGCCCATGAATGGCTTCGACATGAAACAGGCGATCAAATTGTCTTCACGAGCAACCTGCGCACAAATTTGCCGGTAAGTAGTCAGTCGGTCCGCATTACGCAGCACGTCATCGTATTGTGTATTCAACTCCAACTGGCCGGGTGCATCCTCGTGGTCACCCTGGATGATATCGAGACCCATTTGTAGCGAATATTCGATAACCTTCATGAAAGTGGGGCGCAATTCTTCGAACTGGTCGATGTGGTAGCAATTCGGCTTGGTCACGCCGCCGTCAGGTTTGCCGTCATCGCCACGCTTCAGCCACATCATTTCCGGCTCGGTGCCACAACGCATGTTGAGACCGTGCTTATCCTGAAATTCCTGATGAATGCGACGCAGGTTTCCACGGCAATCCGAAGACAGTGCACCGCCCGGGTTCTCACGCTCTTCGCGATTACGAAATAGCGTACAGAATACACGCCCGACGCGTTTGTCCCAGGGCAATTGACAGAAGGTTTCCGGATCAGGAATACCAATTAATTCCCATGACTCGGCTCCGTAGCCAATGTAATCCCCGTGACGGTCGACAAACAGGTTTGCAGTAGACCCGTATACCAACTGGAAGCCTTTTTCGGCCAGGCGTTCCCAATGCATCGCCGGAATGCCTTTGCCCATGATTCGACCAGTAACCGAGACGAACTGGTAGTAAATATAATCAACACCGGTTTCCTTTATTTTTTCGCTGACCTGCTTGACCAGGTCAGCGCGACCCGGTGCTTCAACGTGTGCTTCTAAATCAGTCATTTTTATACTCCAATTGTTATTGTAGGAATTTCTATTGAGCAGTTCCTGGTTGTATTTCAGATGTCACCACAGCCGATATCACACCGCCCCGCGCTAACAGATACAACGATATTATCAGCCCGGATTAAACCCTTACTAGCGGCAATGGTATACCCATATATTGATCCATTACAATACCTAAATCGTGTTTTTTGTACAATTCGATCAAATTTTTCTCAATCTATTAGACCAATTTGTTATAACTGGCATATCAGGCTACTTCAAACACCATCCATCCGGTTCTACCGGACTGGGAACCAGTTTGCCCGACTCTATTTCAATTCTGAATTAAATGTATAATATACAATTAGTTAGCCTAATATACTGTCACGGAATAATGCCTTTCCGGGAATACTAAAAACCCACAACAATTTTCCCAGAAACCTGGGAGTAGAAATCAAACCTGCCCACCAATATGTTTCTTTCCATGCCCCTAAAAGGCTTGATTTCGACTTTCAAAGAGGGCAGTATTGTACCAATTTATAGTACCAATATTATTTGTTGGTTTGACAGGAGTCTGACAATGAGTACAGAGCAATACGGAAACCTTGGCTTGTCTGGTATCAGTCTAAAGCCGGGTAAAACAGGTAGTACTACTCGCCTCGGCGTAACCGCCGGCAATGTTGTCTCGCAGTTGCGCCGCATGATTCTGGAGGGCCAGTTTACCCACGAAGAACGCCTGCCGGCGGAACGAAACCTGGCCGAGGAATTCAAGGTTTCTCGAGGCACCATCAGAACCGTGCTGCAAATCCTCGAAGAACAGCATCTTGTCACCCGCAAAGTCGGCAGCGGGACCTATGTCACACATAGAGAACCCGGCACCCAGCACGATATTTCCGCGATTACGAGTCCGCTCGAAATGCTCGAAGTACGTATCGCTATCGAACCGCAAATGGTGCGACTGGCGATTACCAACGCCAGTCACCGCGACCTGGAGGAACCGCGCATAGCCCTGCGTCAATGCGAAGACTGCGGCGGCGATCCGGAAAAATTTGCCATCGCCGATACCGCCTTTCACATGGCGCTTGCGCATTGCTCTAAAAACAAA
>QNFD01000194.1 GCA_003645435.1 Gammaproteobacteria bacterium
TCAATCAATCAGACCAGCGTAGAGGGCGCTTGCAGGAAGAGTTGCTGAGCCTGGATAGCAGTCGATACGACGCCGAAATAGAGACCCTCGAGCTCAGCGCGGAAGCCAAAGGACAGGAACACGCGGCTATGCTCGAACAGGTAGACGCCAGTTCTGAAGATATTCTCAAATTGCGTGGGGCGATTGAAAATCAATCGACCCAGCTTGATGAAAAGCGGCTACTGTTACAAACATTGCGCGGACGCCTGAGTTCGCTGGAAGCCTTGCAGCAACATGTACTTGCAGAAAACAGCGATGAAATTCGAAGTTGGCTGGACCGATATCAGATTAATTCCGGTAAACGCCTGACCGAAGTGCTGAAAGTGAAGGATAACTTCGAAAAGGCGGCAGAAGTGGTACTCGGCCCTTTCCTCGGCGCCTATTGCGTAGCGCCCGGCCAGGCGATACCCGACGCGCTCTTGCCGAATCATAATATTGCCCTGTTTGACCGGCAGCAGAAACAGGCGCCTGGCCGCCAGGCGAGGAACTGGCCGCGTTTGATCGATGTGATTGAGTGCGATATAGATTTATCGGCCCTGTTGTCGGATGTATACCTCTGTGGAAATTTGCAGGAACTAAGCCAGAGGCGGCCACAGCTCGAAGCGGGCGAAAGCCTGGTTACCGCGGAAGGATTGTGGGCGGGGTCGAACTGGGTTTTGCAACTGGGTGATGAGGATGCGCGCAGCGGCATGTTGTCACGCGAACAGGAAATATCCGGTATTCGAAAAGAACTCGAGGAAATTACGAGCCAGGCGCTGGTATTAAAGTCGCAAACCGATGGCGATCGCCAACGTCTGCAACACGGTGAACAGCAACGAGACGAGGATCAACGCGGGCTTAATCAGTTGCAACAGCAAATATCGGAAATTCGAGATCGACTCACCCAGGCCAGGGGGCGCGTGGATCAGTTACAGGGACGTCGCCGGCAGTTACAGCAGGAATTAATTGAACTGGCCGAGATCGAAGCAAAACATAGCAATGAATTACAGGCTAACAGCATTAAGCGAAATCAGTTTTTAAGCCAGATAGAGCAAATGACTTCGGATAAATCGATCTTGCTGGAACAAAAAGTGGCCATTCAGGAAGGTTTGACCGACAGTCGAGGCGCTTTGCAGGAATGCCGGGAAAACTACCATCAACTACAAATGGATTCACAGTCGCTGCAGTCCGAACAACGTGCAACGCAATCCGATATCGAACGACTTGGCCGACAAAATGAGCAGTTTAGCGGTCGCATGAACGAACTTGGCGCTGCCATCGAGGCGGCGGCAGGACCGCTTGAGGCGATGGCAAGTTCGCTTCAGCTACTGCTCCAAAACAGGAGCGAAAATGAGCAGTCACTTACTGGATCCCAGGAAAATGTGACCAGGCTCGATAATCAGCAACGTCAACTGGAAGCCCAGAGAAACCAGCTACAGCAAGCCACCGAGGAAGCCCGGAATCAACTCGAGACGCAGCGGATGCTATGCCAGGAGCTCAACATTCGCTGTAAAACCATCGAAGAGCAACTACAGAAAACCGGCTTCGACTTAGAGGATTTAGCCCAGAACCTGGACCCGGCTGCCGAAACGGACGAATGGCAAAATCGACTCGAATCACTGATCCGGCGCATAGAACGCCTGGGCCCAATCAACCTGGCGGCAATCGACGAGCACAAAGAACAGTCAGAGCGCAAGCAGTACCTGGATGCGCAGAACGATGATCTGGTAGCGGCACTGGAAACGCTGGAATCCGCCATTCGGAAAATAGACAGGGAAACCAGGGACAGGTTTAAAGAAACCTTTGATTTGGTGAATAAGCGCATAAGTGATCGTTTTCCTAAATTGTTTGGTGGCGGTGAGGCTCGTCTTGAACTCACCGAGAACGACCTGTTGAATACCGGGGTGATGATTATGGCCAGACCACCCGGTAAACGAATCACTAATTTACAGTTGTTATCGGGTGGAGAGAAAGCATTGACTGCGGTAGCATTAATATTTTCCATATTTGAACTCAATCCGTCGCCTTTTTGTATGCTGGACGAGGTTGATGCGCCACTGGATGATGCCAATGTGGGCAGATTTTGTGCAATGGTGGAGGAAATGGCAGAACAGGTGCAATTTATTATTATTTCACACAACAAAATCACCATCGAAATGGCGATGAACCTGAACGGCGTGACGATGCACGAACCGGGAGTATCGCGTCTGGTATCGGTAGATGTCGGTGAAGCCGTCGAGCTAGCGGAAGCCTGAAGGTGCTAATCAACCCACAAATATCCAGGGTGCTCGAGGCGTAACCCATGGACGCTTCAGCACTGCGTTGGGTACTCGCGACTGTCGGCATTGTTTTGCTGGTCGGGATTTATTTATTCGGTCTGCACCAGAGCAGACTGCGCAGGCGGGTTGCAATGCAAACATTCGCTCGTGACGAAATTGACTCGGCCTTTATCGAAGACGAACAGCTTCGCGTAGAGCTTGAAAACCTGAATCAAATCATGGAACAAACCAACACTCACGAGAGTTTCGAACAGATCAAAATCAATCCCGCTATCGAAGCCGACCTGGCGCCGCCTAAGCTGCCGGTAGCGGATTTATTTGTCGCCGGAGCCGTCGCCGCGGTTGACCGGGAAAACCTGATTAGCTACCTGTTGAAACACCCGGATAATCGTCTAATCACCGGTGAGGAAATCGAATCCGCGGTACGCCATACCGGGTTTGAAATGAATGACGATGGTTTGCTCGAAATGCGACAACAGGACAAACTCTGTTTTACCGTGACGAGTCTTTCCGCACCCGGTGATTTTGCCGATATGGGCGAACTTGACTTTACTACCCTGGGCCTGCAGTGCTTTATCGACCTTGAATCGAATCCGACGCCGAGACATTCCTACGAAGTATTGCTGAAGAAGATTGACGAACTGGTGCGAATCTTAAATGTGAAGGTATTCGAGTCGGATAATGAACTGCTCACTATCAGCAATGTTTCCAGGGTTCGAGAAAAGCTGGCGAGCTGATTCTCGGACCTGATTCTCTTATGCCAGCCCCAGAGTCCGTTAGCGCCGAAATCCGTTCACTACGAGACGAGATCAATCTGCATAATCATCGTTATTATGTGCTTGATGACCCGCAAATAACCGACCAGGCCTATGATCGCCTGTACCGCAATCTTCAGCAACTGGAGCAGCAATATCCCGAGTTGATTACCGATGATTCGCCTACCCAGCGAGTGGGCTCGGCACCGGCAACGCATTTCGAATCGGTTCAGCACGAAGTCGCAATGTTGTCGCTCGACAATGCATTTGATGAATCAGAAATTCAGGCATTCGAAAAACGCCTGCACGACACCGTAGTAAACAAGGGGTCTCAACTGGCCTATACGGCCGAGCCTAAACTGGACGGCCTCGCGGTTAGCCTGTTATACGAGGATGGAATACTGGTTCGGGGAGCGACCCGCGGCGATGGTAAAACCGGGGAAAATATTACCGACAACGTCAAGACTTTGCCTTCTATACCGCTTCGATTGATCGGCAAAGGGCAGGCGCAAAGGATCGAGGTACGAGGAGAGGTGTTTATGGACCATCTTGGTTTTGCCCGCTTAAACGATTACCAGGCAAAAATTGACGCCAAAATTTTCGCCAATCCGAGAAATGCCGCTGCCGGCAGCCTGCGATTGCTCGACTCCAGAATTACGGCGAGTAGACCATTATCATTCTGTAGCTACGCGATAGGCTGGGTTGAAGGCTATGACCTGCCGCATAGCCAGTTTGAACGAATGCAGTATCTCGCTTCAATCGGGCTGCCCATTAGTCCTTATATCGAGCGTGTCAAAGCTGCTCAGGGTTGCATCGATTACTACCGGACTATCCTGTCTAAACGTGATTCACTGGCGTTTGATATCGATGGTGTCGTATTTAAACTGGACGATATCCAGCAACAGCTACAGGCTGGTTTTGTGGCAAAGGCGCCGCGCTGGGCAATTGCCTACAAGTTTCCCGCTCAGGAAGTGATGACGCGTTTACTGGACGTCGATTTCCAGGTAGGGCGCACCGGGGCGCTGACCCCGGTCGCACGTCTCGAACCGGTAGCGGTGGGCGGCGTGATGGTCAGTAATGCGACCTTGCACAACATGGACGAAATCGAACGCAAGGATATACGAATCGGCGATGTGGTTATCGTGCGGCGTGCCGGCGATGTCATTCCAGAAGTAGTTGCCCCGGTTATTGAACAACGAAGCGCTGTGCTGGCGCGGCCCGAAATGCCGAAACGCTGCCCGGTTTGCAATTCAGAGGTGGTGAGGAACGAAGGCCAGGCTGCATATCGATGTTCGGGTGAGCTGGTTTGCGCTGCACAACGTAAACAAGCGATAAAGCATTTTGCCTCGCGCAAGGCCCTGGATATCGAAGGCCTGGGCGATAAACTGGTTGAGCAAATGGTCGAATCCGGATTGATAAAATCAATTGGTGATTTGTATCATCTGCAACTGCCGCAGGTTTCCGCGTTGGAGCGGATGGCGGAAAAATCGGCACAAAATCTTTTAGCGAGTCTCGAAACCAGTAAATTGACAACCCTGGGTCGATTTATCTTTGCGCTTGGCATTCGTGAAGTGGGCGAGGCCACGGCCGAGTCGCTGGCGAATCACTTTCGAAATCTGGATGCGCTCATAGATGCCGATATCGATACGCTGCAGCAGGTTGAGGACGTGGGCCCTGTCGTCGCCGAGAACCTGGTTCGGTTCTTCAGCCAGGATCAGAATCTGGATATCGTTCGAGGGCTGGTAGCTCAGGGTATACACTGGCCTGATATTGCCGCGCCGCAGCCGACATCGGAGTTACCATTGGCGGGCAAGACATTCGTTATTACCGGCAGCCTCGAGGAGCTTACCAGGGACCAGGCCGCGGCCCTGTTGAAAGCCCGGGGCGCAAAGGTGAGCAGCAGTGTCTCGGCGAAAACCAGCGCCGTGATTGCCGGCGAAAAACCTGGTTCGAAAGTGAGTAAAGCGCAATCGCTGGGGGTCGAAGTAATGGATCAGGCCCGGTTCGAAGAGTTGATCAAGTGATAAACTGTGGCCAGTGGAACTGTGCGCAGGGGTGTAAATCATGAATAATGCTATTTCCGACGACGATGCGAAAAAAATTACCTACCTGGTTTATATACTGCAGGCATTATCTTTCGTGTTTGTTATTACCGCTGTCGCCGGCATTATTATCAATTACATCAAGGAAGACGATGTTAAGGATAGCTGGCTGGAATCGCACTTTGAATGGCAAAAAAGAACCTTTTGGTACGGACTTTTGTGGACAGTTATCAGCGTGTTGTCCTTTTTGTTGTTTATTCAATGGATAGTTTTTCCAGTCGTTGCGGTCTGGTTAGTTTACCGTATCGCGAAAGGTTGGGTTTACCTGGTTGATGGTAAGGAGTTATATAAGCAATGAATGGTTTTAGGGGCGAGGCTACACAAATGAATGAAGATGAACAATGGCGCGATAAGTTAACGCCGGAAGAATATTACGTTTGCCGCGACAAGGGTACGGAAGCGCCGTTTAGCGGTGAGTATAATCACAATACGCGCAGTGGCGAATACCTGTGCAAGGGCTGCGGCGAAAGTTTGTTTCGATCGGAGACCAAATTCGATTCGGGTTCAGGTTGGCCGTCGTTTGATCGCCCCGCGTCAGACCAGGCGATTCGTTACAAGGAAGACGGTTCTCTGGGTATGAGACGCACCGAAGTGATGTGTGATAAGTGTGGCTGCCA
>QNFD01000195.1 GCA_003645435.1 Gammaproteobacteria bacterium
TGAGTCTGGCGCGGGTAAATCAACCGTCGGTAATGGTGTCGTACAATTACTCAGTGCCCCGGGCCGTGTTAGTTCGGGTGAGGTCTACCTCGATGACACGTTAATTTCCACCTTCAACCGTAAGCAAATATTGAAAATTCGCGGCTCGCGCATCGGCTTTATATTCCAGGATCCGATGACCTCGCTAAACCCGCTGTTCACGGTGGAAAACCAGATCGTGGAAACGATTATTAATTGCCTGGATATGAGTGCGAAGCAAGCCCGTCGATACGCCGTAGAATTACTCGACCAGGTAGGTATCCCGGACCCCGAAATCCGTATCAAGCAATTTCCACATCAATTTTCCGGCGGTATGCGTCAGCGCGTGGTTATAGCGATTGCACTTGCTGGTAAACCCGACCTCATCATCGCCGATGAACCAACCACCGCTCTCGATGTTTCGGTTCAGGACCAGATTCTTTCACTGATTAGAAATCTCTGCCAGCAGCACAATGTTGGTTGCCTGCTGGTTACCCATGACATGGGTGTGATTGCCAATGTTACCGATCGAGTCGCGGTTATGTACCGCGGTAAACTGGTCGAGATTGGAACTACCCGCCAGGTACTCGGTGACCCCCGGCATGATTACACCAAAAGCCTGATCAGTGCCGTGCCAAGATCAGACATTAAGGTCGATCGCTTCCCGCTGGTAGAATACATCGAAACCACCGCAAAAGGCCTGAAACCGATCGACGTCTCGACGCATTGGCTAGGGCAGGGTGAACGCCATCAAAGCCAGGACGATTTACTCGTGATCGAAAAGCTCAATTTGAGTTTTTTGACACGAGACGCGATGTTGGCAAAAAATCGACGTTATCTACAGGCAACCGAAGATGTCGATCTATCCATCAAACAGGGTGAAACCTTTGGCCTGGTCGGTGAAAGCGGATCGGGTAAATCGACAATTGCGCGCATGGTCGCAGGCTTGCAGGTACCCGATAGTGGTTCTATTAAATTCGACGGCACTGAACTCGTCAACAATCCCGATCGCAAGGCCGTGAAACGGGCCCGTTTACAAATACAGATGGTGTTTCAGAATCCCTATTCCTCGTTAAATGGACGTATGAAAATTGACGATATCATCGCCGAGCCTATTCTGTTCCACCACCTGACTCCGGCCAATGAGGTCAGACAGATCGTTGGTGATCTACTCGATCATGTGGGACTGGGTCGCCAGGCTGGACGTAAATATCCCCACGAATTTTCCGGCGGCCAACGCCAGCGAATTTCAATCGCGCGCGCCCTCGCCAGCCGGCCGAGGCTTTTGATTTGCGATGAACCAACCTCGGCACTCGATGTTTCGGTGCAGGCACAGATTCTGAACCTGTTGAAAGACCTGCAGGACCAACTCGGGCTAACCATGCTGTTCATCAGTCATGACTTGCCGGTAATCCGCCAAATGTGTGACCGCGTAGCGATCATGCGACAGGGCAAGATCCTCGAAACCGCCGAAAGCGAGACCTTTTTTGAACACCCGCAGGATCCATACAGTAGAGAGTTACTGGATTTAATGCCGCGTTTCGATAGTATTTACCATCAGGAAGCTGAAATTCGAACGATTAACTAGTTTTTTGGCGGCTTTATAATTATAAAAACCGCTGTTTTACATAACCACAACAATGATACGGAGAGAACAAGCATGAAAAACCGACTATTAATAACGGCAACTCTGCTGTGTGCCAGCCTGCTGGCATTCACCGGAGTCAATGCCAAAACCCTACGGCTCGCCTACGACGCCGACCCGGTGACACTGGATATACATGAGCAGTTGTCCGGCGGTATTCTGCAATTATCGCATATGTCTTTCGATCCGCTGATTCGCTGGACCCAGGATCTCGCCTTCGAGAACAGGCTGGCGACCAGCTACGAGCGCCTGAATGATACTACCGTGCGATTTAATTTGCGCAAAGGCGTTAAATTTCACAGCGGCAACGAGATGACCGCGGCAGACTTCAAATGGACATTCGACCGGCTCAAAGTCAGCCCTGATTTCAAGGGTATATTCACCAATTTCAGCGCGCTGAACGTGATCGACGACTACACTATCGATCTGGTGACGACTGGCCCTTACCCGCTTGTATTGCATACAGCGACTTATATCTTCCCACTGGATAGCAAGTTCTATACGGGCACCGATGCAAACGGTAATGACAAGGGCGAAATCGTCAAGAACGGCGCCTCATTTGCGTCGACCCACCTGTCGGGTACCGGTCCTTTCACGGTGACTTCGCGTGAACAAGGCGTGAAAATTGTTTTCGACCGCTTCAAAGACTACTGGGATATAGACTCAAAGGGTAATGTCGATCAGATTATCTTCACGCCGATCAAAGATGAGCAAACTCGTGTTGCGGCTCTGCTTTCAGGCGACGTGGACTTTATCGCGCCGGTTTCACCGAACGACTTCGGTCAAATCAAGAGAAGCAGCAAGGCCAACCTGGTCACCATGCCTGGTACCCGTATCATCACTCTCCAGATGAACCAGGAACGCCGTCCTGAATTTAAAAACATACTGGTGCGTCAGGCTATCGTTAACGCGGTCAACAACGAGGCTATTGTTAAGAAAATCATGAAAGGCTTCGGCACCACGGCTGCGCAGATGAGCCCAGAGGGTTATCTCGGCTATAATCCAAAACTAACCCCGCGTTTCGACCTCCAGGAAGCGAAAAACCTGATGAAAGAAGCCGGTTACGAGGATGGCTTTAGCGTGACCATGATGGCGCCTAACAATCGTTACGTAAACGATGACAAGATCGCACAGGCAGTGGCTGCAATGCTGTCTAAAATCAACATCAAGGTAGATCTGCAAACCATGCCGAAGGCTCAATACTGGCCTCTGTTCGACGAGCGTGCGGCAGATATCATGATGATTGGCTGGCATTCGGATACCGAAGACAGCGCCAACTTCTACGAGTTTTTGGCGATGACACCTGATAGCGACACCGGTATGGGCGCCTACAATTCGGGCAACTACAGCAGTGAGTTTGTCGATGAAAGCACGATGATAGCGAACATGGAGACTGATCCCGCTACTCGTGCCAGCATGCTGCAGGCAATCGAAGAACGCATGTATCAGGAAGCAGGCTTCATTCCGTTGCACTGGCAGAACCTGGCCTGGGCGGCACGCAAAGGAGTTGAGATTGAATGGGTTGTGAATGCGTTCAATTTCCCATACCTGGGTGATCTGGTCATCAAGGATTAATAATGCCTATCTGGGCAGGCACTTCGCCTGCCCAGATATCTTAGCCAACCCCGTCTATGTTTCAATTTCTGATCAAACGCACGCTTCAGGCATTCGTGGTGATGTTCATCATCAGTATTTTCTGTTTTCTGGTGCAGGACAGCCTGGGTGATCCAACCCGGGAACTGGCAGCGATGTCGATGTCCAATGCAGACAGGGCCGACCTGAGAGAATCGCTAGGCCTGAATGATCCACTGCTGGTGCAATATGGACGCTTTGCCGGACGCGCATTACAGGGTGATCTGGGTAACTCTTATTTTTTCAAGGAGCCTGCGCTCACCGTTATCATGAAAAAATTACCGGCAACTCTGGAACTGGTATTCGCTGCCTCGTTTTTGATCATTTTCGTATCGATACCTCTCGGCGTGTTTACCGCCATCCGCCCACGACACTGGTTTAGCCGCTTCACTATGGCGGTCAGCGTGATTGGCATATCGATCCCGGTATTTCTCACCGCACTGGGATTAATTTTTATATTTTCTGTAACTCTGGGCTGGATGCCTTCCTTCGGTCGCGGTGAAGTTGTTCACATCTGGGGGTACTGGAGTAGCAATTTTTTCAGCTGGGATGGCTTTCTTCACATCATCATGCCGGCGATAGCCCTGTCCTCAATCATGGTACCGCTGTTCATTCGACTGGTTCGCGCCGAAATGCTCGAAGTATTGAGCTCGGAATATGTCAAGTTTGCGCGTGCCAAGGGGCTCGGTTCGGTGCCGGTTTACCTCAAGCATGCGTTAAAGAACACCATGCTGCCGGTAATCACGGTCGGCGGCGTGCAGATCGGTATCATGGTGGCTTACACCATTTTAACCGAGTCTGTATTTCAATGGCCGGGCATGGGTTTCATGTTCCTGGAGGCTGTTAATCGATCGGATATCCCGTTGATTACGGCCTATATCATGTTTGTCGGATTAGTTTTCGTAGTCGTCAATACACTCGTCGATATGCTCTACGGCATGATCAACCCCATGGTGGACCTGGTGGGTAAAGGTTGATGGACAGGCTTAGCTTTTACTGGCAACGAATGCTGGAATCGGATTTAATCTATTACTATCGGCGCGACAAGATTGCTATTGTGAGCAGCCTGGTATTCCTTATTTTCGCATTGATGGCGTTATTTTCGCCATTAATCGCTCCCTTCGATCCTTACGACTTAACCCAGCTAGACCTGATGAATTCGGAGATGCCGCCGGTCTGGATCGAAGGCGCGGATCCCCGCTTTCTGCTCGGTACCGACGATCAGGGTCGAGACCTGTGGAGCACTATTCTATATGGTATGCGGGTTTCGTTGTTGATCGGTATCTGCGCGGTTTTGTTACAGGGCACGATTGGTATTGTCATCGGTCTGGTTTCGGGTTACATGGGCGGCAAAGTAGACAGCCTGTTAATGCGTATCGCCGATGTGCAACTATCTTTTTCAACACTGATGGTTGCCATTATCGTTCTGGCGATCGTAAAGAATGCCTTTGGCGGCGAAACCTATAGCAACTGGGCGATGGTAATCCTGATTCTGGTTATCGGTTTATCCGAATGGCCGCAAATAGCGCGAACCGTGCGCTCTTCGGTACTCGGCGAAAAAGAAAAGGAATATGTTGATGCCGCCCACGTGATGGGCTTCGGGCCGGTGCGCATCATGTTCAAACACATACTGCCCAATTGCCTGTCACCGATATTCGTCATATCCACCGTGCAGATTGCAAATGCGATCATCACCGAGGCTGCCCTGTCATTTCTCGGCCTGGGTATGCCGGTTACCCAACCCAGCCTTGGTTCATTGATTAGCATCGGCAAGGAATACCTGTTCTCGGGTTCCTGGTGGATTACGCTGATACCCGGATTTTTCCTGATAGCCATCGTCATCGCGATCAACCTGATGGGTGATTTCTTACGCGATGTATTCAACCCGAGGCTTTACAAGGAATAACCTCAGCAATGTAGGGTGGGTGCAACCCATCAACAATAAGCATACGAGTGTCATAGCCGGATAAACCCAGGATGGTGGGTTGCACCCACCCTACACGCTGACTATCAGGCAGATAAAAACCGCATCATCCATTGTGCCCAGACCTGTGAATCGGGTTCGCCGTTGTCGATATATATCCTCGCTCGTTCCACTTCTTCAGCCGGCATTTTTTCTTCGGTTGCGGCGAGAAAGTTATTCATCGCCCGCAGGGGCTGTTCCGGATGCCCCTGCAAACTCATTATGTTATTGCCGAGGGTGTAGGCATAGTAAGGGTAGCTAGCGGTATTCGCGAAGCTTTGTGCATTTTCCGGCAACCGCGTCACCCGTTCCTGGTTGAAATGGTAAATGCCGGTATTGGTCTCACCTGGCTGCATCCAGTCGTACTGACGTGTAATGTTTAAAACATAGTTACCGATAACCCAACCCTGCTCATTTTTGCCTACTGCACCACCAAAAGTTTTAGCCACTAGTTGATGACCAAAGCAGGAGGCGACGATTTGCTTGTTAGCCTTATTCACATCCA
>QNFD01000196.1 GCA_003645435.1 Gammaproteobacteria bacterium
CGGTACCGCCGGCCTGTATGTCGCCGGTATTGGTATCGACCTGAATCCTTTTACTTTTTATGGTGTCGCCGACCTGGGTGAACTGGGCATTACCAATTGAAATCAACGTCGATTCCGATACGTGATATTCCATTTTCTCGCCCTGGCCGCTTAATTTTTGCTGCAGATCGTTGAGTAACCGAAAAGTCGCGGGCGTACCGGTCATTTCCATCAGGATCAATTCCTTATTGTCATCAAAATATAGTTTTAATTGATCACAGCGAATCTCAAGACTGCCCTGATTGAGCTGAACATTACCGGAGTATATGCTTGTTTTATCCTTATCCCTGACCACCAGGCTATCGGCTTCGATTTGAATCGGCTGTTGTGCATCGCTCGATAAGGCGTTGGCCTGCAGCGCTATGGATGAGAGTAAAACCAATAGCAGGAGTCTCAATGCCAGGCCCGCGGCATTCCTGTCTGATCTAACTTTCATGATTGTAAATAGCCCTGATATTTTTCATCGAATATACCTGATTGTGCAGGTCAAACACTGCCTTGTCACCAGTTATGCGGGAATTATCCGACTCGATCACGACGTTTGTTTCACTCGTCACGAGATCACGCGAGGGCTCAAACAGCATACTCTCAGAACTGATCTGCATTGCATTGGCCCCGAGCCTTTTCATTACCACGCTATCACTCAACTGCAGTATGTTTTGTTGATGCATTAACTCGCCCTTGCGTGCGTTTACCTTCCAGTTACCATTTTCGCGATAAACATTGACGATCGGAAATTTTATGCGAGTGATATCATTTAGCGGAAAGTGCTCCATGTAGGGACTGTTCAGTTGATAATCGAGGGCGCCGGTGCTGTTAAAAATTTGATATTTCACTTCAGCCAGGAAATAGTCGATATCGGTGGGTATCTCTAGTTCAGGTCCGGCTGTAGCCAGTTTTGATCGCGATTCGGAAATCCAGCCAGCTGCAACTGCGCCAATGATTACGACCATAACAACAATGATGATGTAATAGCGCCTCATTGAAGATAAGAAGCCTGCTTGGCATCGAGTAAATTTTGCGCTTCCAGGATAAAGTCAGTTACTTCCCGCACCGCGCCGCCGCCGCCGCCGGCAAGAGTGACCCAGTGCGCCTGTTGTTTAACAAAGGCATGAGCGTTGTTTACTGCGATTGACATTCCTACCTGGCTCATAATAGCAAGATCCGGCAAGTCATCCCCGAGATAAGCAATCTGGGAGGACGCGAGCCCCGTTTTTTTGAGCAGGCTGGAAAATGCCGGTCGTTTGTCTCGATTGCCCTGAAACACCAGCTTTACGCCTAGATCATTCATACGATGATTGACCAGCTTTGACCTGCGACCGGTAATTACGGCTATCTGGATGCCGCACTCAAGCAGCATGCGCATACCCTGGCCATCAAGAGAATTGAAAGTCTTATACTCGCGGCCATCCGCATCGAATTGCAGGCCGCCGTTTGTCATTACACCATCGACATCCAGTATCAGCAGTTGAATTTGGCGGGCTTTAAGTTGTATTTCACTCATTCATGAAAACTCTTAGACGACACCGGCTCTCAGTAAATCCTGCATGTTTAAGGCACCCTCAACCATGCCGGCCTGGTCAATTACCATCAAAGCACTGATCTTGTGGTCATGCATGAGCTTTAACGCCTCACTCGCTATCCGCTCAGCTTCGATGGTTACCGGGTTTGAGGTCATGAAGTCTTTCACCTGAGCGCTATTGATGTCGGGCATTTTTTCGAAGGTGCGGCGCAGATCACCGTCCGTGTAAATGCCGACCAGTCTCCTGTTTAACGGATCTATGACACCCGCCATGCCGAGGCTCTTGCTGCTCATTTCCAGCAGGGTCTGCTTCAGGGTGGTATCAGTCGGTACCAGTGGAATTGCATCGCCGGTGTGCATGATATCGCTGACGCGTAGTAATAATCGTCGTCCCAGGTTGCCGCCGGGATGCGAGAGGGCGAAATCCTCTTCGGTGAACCCGCGCGCTTCCAGTATTGCAACGGCGAGCGCGTCACCCATTGCCAGTGAGGCCGTGGTGGATGATGTTGGTGCCAGTCCAAGCGGGCAGGCCTCCTTGCTGACACTCACATCCAGATTAATATCGGCGGCACGGGCGATAGTCGAATGCGGCTTACCGGTGAGCGCTATCAAGGGGATGCCGAGCCGTTTGAGCAGGGGCAATAGCAGGGTTATTTCACTGGTCTCACCCGAGTTGGAGAGTGCAATCACCAGATCATCGGCGGTGATCATGCCGAGGTCTCCGTGGCTGGCCTCGCCGGGGTGCATAAAAAACGCGGGTGTCCCAGTGCTTGCCAGGGTTGCTGCGATTTTATTGCTGATGTGTCCTGATTTCCCCATTCCAGTTACTACAATACGGCCTTCGCAACCAAGAATCATATCGCAGGCTTGATGAAAAGACTGGTCGAGCCGCTCAATGAGGGCCGAGATTGCTTCAGATTCGGCTTTTAAAACAGCGACTCCGAGCTCAATGTAAGAGTGTTTGGTCATAATCAGGCGTTACCGGTAATCACCCCATAATACAAATATAACTGGTAAATGACAAAAGCACTCAGTAGGCAGAAACCTTTCAGGCGGGTAAGGCTGTGTACGTTCGAAAGTGAAAATCGTGAAAGTCCATAGAATAGGAGGGTGATCGCGACGACGACGGGTAAATCCCGGGTCACTGCCAGTTGATTGATGCTGAAACTGGTGATAACGGCCGGGATGCCGATTACTGCAAGCGAGTTAAACAGGTTAGAGCCAATAATGTTACCGATTGCCAAATCGGGTTCACCTTTCTTGATACTGGCTATCGAAGCGGCGAGTTCTGGCAAACTGGTACCCAGGGCGACAATTGTCAGACCAATGACCAATTCGCTAATGCCAAGCGAATGAGCAACGTTGGTGGCACCCCAAATCAGCAACTTTGAGCTACCGACAAGCAAGATCAGTCCCAGCAGTATCCAGCCGCTGGCGACCAAAAAACCCATTTCGTCGTCGTCGCTGCTTGACGATCCATTTGCCGATGAATCGTTGCCGGGGTCGTTTTGATGCACTTTCACCAGGTACCAGAGCATGAGCACAAGCAGGGCTAACAGGAGCGCGCCATCGAATGCATCCAGCACACCATCGTACAGGCACCAGCTCATAACGGCTGTTGCGAGTAGCAGCAAAGGAAATTCGCGATTGAGTATTTGTTTAGCTATCGGTAAAGGCATGACTAGTGCCGTTATACCGAGTATCAGGCCAATATTGGCGATATTGGAACCCAGCGCATTACCAATTGCTATGTCCGGCGTTTGTTCCAGCACCGCAATTACCGATATCAGTATTTCCGGGGCTGAAGTACCAAAACCAACGATAGTAATACCGATGATCATCGAGGATACACCCAGGTGTTTGGCGATGGAGGCGGCGCCATCGACGAACCGGTCTGCACTCCACATTAGTATAGCGAGTCCTACTATGATCGCGGCCAGGGACAGAAACATAATGGTTAGAGTGGAATTCTGTGCGCAGTCGGGAGGGTCTTAGAAATTGGCTGTTGAGGTAAACAGGCCGACGCGTAAATCTTTAGCCGAATAGATTTCACGGCCGTCTATTTCCATAGAGGCATCAGCTATACCCATCACCAGTTTACGCATGATGATGCGCTTAATATCAATTCGGTAAGTCACCATTTTGGCACTGGGCAAAACCTGGCCAAAATACTTTACTTCGCCGGCGCCGAGTGCGCGGCCGTGACCGGGTCCGCCTTTCCAGCCCAGATAAAAGCCTATTAATTGCCACATCGCATCAAGGCCAAGGCATCCGGGCATGACCGGATCGGTTTCAAAATGACATTTGAAAAACCATAGTTCCGGATTGATATCGAGTTCAGCGACTATTTTACCCTTGTTGAACTTACCACCGTCCTCGGTAATATCGACGATACGGTCAAACATCAACATGGGCGGTTTCGGTAACAGTGCATTACCCTCGCCAAAAAGTTCTCCTTTCCCACAACGAATGAGGTCGTTGTAACTAAAACTATGTTGTTCGGTCAGAGGTTTTGACATATTGGTTTATGAAAACTGGGAGCAAGGTTGCGAACACTAACTATTATAAGAAGAATATTCCAGCAAAAAGTATTCAAATTCGAAACTGTTAAATTCAGGATTGAGTCTTATTGCTCATATAGTGAAGTAGTTCTCGGGCCGGGTGCTAGACTGTTCCATGAGGATACCAATGGTAGTATATTCGTATCTTGAACCCCAGCTATAGTATTTACTATCAGTCTGTCATTGGTCAAGAAATGTATAGGGGTAGTTTTAATTGCAGGATTTTTTTAATGTTTAGTCAGTTTCCATAAAGCCCGGTAACAAGGACCATATCGCGTATGAGAACTCGAATATTTCGGAGAATATTTCAGCCACTAGTGTTGATCATGATATTGCCCGTGATGCAGACTTCAAGCGCAGCCATGCGGGTGAATCTCGATCAGGCGATTGAACTGGCCTACGGTTATGACGCCAGGATCGATGAGAAAAAAGCCTTTGTACGTAAAGCCGAGGCGGTGTTAGCCGAAGCCAGGGGGGCCGAGGGGTTTCAATACGGCGCGACCAGTTTTCTGGCGATTACGAGAGGCCTTGATGGAGGTTTTTATGAGGGTGGAGCAGAATCCTGCTCAGACAACTGTAAACCCCGGGACGATAATTACAATTTAAATAATGGATTGTCATTATGGGCGGGATTGACTTTCAGCATCATCAAACCATTGATGACATTTGGCCGGCTGGAAAACTATCAGATTGCCGCAAAGGAAAATATCCTGGTTAAGCAACAGGAGGTTATACTGCAGCGTGACAGCATTCGTCTCGATGTTGTTAAGGCTTATTATGGCTATTTGACTGCTCGGGATAGTCGATTTTTACTCGAAGATACCAGGAAAAGACTGCAGGGTGCACTGCAAACGGCGAATAACTGGATCGAACAAGGGAAAGGAAATGTGAGCCTGTCCGATCGCTATGCGCTCGAATCGGGCATAGGCCTGATTGGCAGTTTTCTAGCGGAAGCCAGCGGAGTAGAGGCGATAGCACTGGAGGGATTAAAGTTGCTGACCGGTATGCAGGAAGAAACTCTGGAAGTCGAAGACAAGCGCCTGCAGGCTCTTGGTCTGCCCGAGCAGAGTGTAGAAGAATGGATAGAGCACGCTCTTGCCAACCGGGTCGAATTCCGACAGGTTGAAGCTGGCCTGTCGGCGCGGCGCGCCCTCGTAGAGGTGCAAAGGGCGGGTAAGAAACCTGTCGTCTTTGCAGGAGTTGCCGGATCCCTGACCTACTCACCGGGGCGCGACCGCCTCGACAACCCGCATATTTACGACCCCTTTAACAATGTCGCAATATCTCCGCTGGTTGGAATGCGTTGGCAGTTTGGCGATGAAACCCAGTCCGCACTGGTTTCACAGGCCCAGGCAGATCTCGACGCACTGGTCCACAAGGCAACCTTCGCGCAACGCGGCATACCATTTCAGGTCCGCGAACAATATCTTTCGGTGCAATCCAGGTATAAATCTATTCAGGCGATGAAATCGAGTGCAAAGGCCGCACGACGCTGGATGATTTCCAGTTATAGCGATTTTGAGGCCGGTCTCGAAGAACCCAAGAAAATTCTGGACGCGATGCGGGTTTATGTATTTGCCTACGCGGATTATTTAAAAGTAGTGAACGATTACAATAATCATGTGTTCAAATTGAAAAG
>QNFD01000197.1 GCA_003645435.1 Gammaproteobacteria bacterium
GGTGGCTGGAACCGCTTCAATCCGATTTTACGATTTCAAAATGCTTCGGTACTACTACCGAATCGTGATGTGCCCATATCGGTGGACGGTATGGCGGTGGAAATTGATCTTGTCAAAAGTGTCTGGTTGCAAGCTCCAGTAATACGAGAAATATCTGGTTCGATCAAGAATTTGAGCCTGGCAAAAGACAGCAACGGGCAGTGGTGGCTGAACGATATCAGGCTGGGTGGTACTGGAACCAATGACGCCGAAACCAGTATTGCCGCACTCATATCTCAATTCCCTCATTATCTCAATCTTGAATTGAAGCAACTCGTCGTATCCGATCAAAATAGTGGACAACAATATGAAATCGATCGGGTACAGATCGATTTGCAACAGCATGATGATTCGTTTCACTTCGAGTTGGCAACCAGGCTGCCGGAACCGCTAGGAAATCAACTGGTCATAAAAGCGATTGTTAAACCGGACAGAAGCCTCATTTACCTGAAATCCAGCCAGCTTGAGCTGGCACGTTTTGGCGCATTACTCGACCTCGATACCCTTGGTTTGCAGCAGGCCGAACTCAGTGCTGAAGTCTGGATCAACCTGGTAGAAAAACAAATATCCGCTTTGAACGGCAAACTGTCGATAAATCAGGGTCTGCTGCAAACAGGATCGGGAAATCGGCCGTATACCTTTGCCCTGACCAGCCGGATCAGTGCCGGGCATTACCAGGGTGAGTGGAGAGTCAGTAACCAGATCGATAGTTTGAAGATAAACAACAGGCCGTTACAGCCATTTAGTTCCGAGATCTGGATTGCCGGCAGTGCCGCGCAAACCAGGATTGACGGGTGGATAAAAGACTTCGAATTGTCCAATCTGAAGGTGCTCGATCAGGGTGTCCTGCCTGCTAAACTTACCAATACGCTGCAAAAAAGTGAACTGCGGGGACAGTTGTCCAATATCTGGTTCAGTCTTGATCCGGGTGATATCAGCGGCCTCCAGGTAGCTGCCGATGTATCCAATATTGCGAGCAGGCCCGTGAACGGAATTCCGGGTATGAACAATCTAGGCGGTTCGTTTGTTATCGGCAAAAAGAATGCAGTGCTGGAAATTCGCGGCAGCCAGATGACACTCGATTTTGCCGACCAGTTTCCAGCGCCGCTGGAGGTTGAGGAGCTTACGCTGGCAGCCAATATCAGCCTCGTTGGAAGTGATTTTCTAATCTCGGTACCTTCTTTTGAAATCTACAATAGCGATCTCAGAGGTACCGGACGCCTGTGGATCGAAGCGAACAAGGCGGATAAGCCATTCATGTACCTACGCGCGAGTTTCGCCGACGCCAGGGGCAGCAGTGCGCCGAAGTATGTACCGCTTAAACTAATGTCAAAAAAATTGATAGCCTGGGTGAATCAGGGGATAAAAAACGCCGATGTTGCGCATGGCGATCTGCTATACCACGGTCGTCTTAGAAATATTAAACAACTGGTGAAGAACAGGGCTGGAGAACTGGTAGTCGACTTTCAGGTAGAAAATGCCGAGGTCCTGTTCGATCGCAAATGGCCAGTTGCCCGCGACGGTGCGGGTCGGGTGATTTTTCATAACCTGGGTGTTGATGTGGCGCTTGATAAGGTGAGTCTTGAAGGTATCGATAATGGTAGTGCGAATATATCGATTGCCAATTTCGTCCATGCCGAAATCAAGATCGATGTCGAAGCAAGGGCATCGACTGCAACAACGCTGCAAACCTGGATTAATACCCCGGTGGGCCGGAAGTACAGGCCGATCGTCGAAGGTTTTCGTAAAGTTCAGGGTTCGGTAGATGCAAGGCTTGGGATTCTACTGCCAATAAGCGACAAAAAAAGGCGGGAAGAAGTTGATATAAAACTCAAATTTACGAATTCTGCTGTTGAAGTACCGGCCTGGGGTCTGGACCTGACCGCGATAAACGGTGAATTAAAGATTACCGAAAAAAGCCTGACGGCAAAGGCGATGAAAGCTAATTTCTTTGGCGATCCCATTGTTGTCGGTATTAATACCGACGCCGGCAATGATCGAACCCTGGTTCGAGCCAGCGGAAATATCGAATCCAGACAGTTGTTGGTTCTGTTACCGGAATATCTGAAAGATGGTTTTAGCGGGAATAGTGACTGGCAGGTTAAACTTGAGATAGCCAACAATCAAACCAGTAAGCGGAAGCCGATAGTGCGGATAAATGCTGCTAGCGAGATGCTGAATACCGAGGTTTTGTTTCCGGCTCCTTTCAGGAAATCAGCGCAATCCAGTCGTTTGGCGAACATTCAGCTCTCTATATTTGATAGTAACCAGGTTGATTTCAACCTGTCCTATGGCGTCAATATAAGAGCGAAAGGAACAATTGAGGCTGATAGCCAGGGTGATTACCGATTACAAAGACTTGGTCTTGGTTTTTCAACAGCGCTTAGAAATAAAACTTCACCGGGTATCAAAATTTATGGTTCGCTGCGTCAGTTATCGCTCGATGAGTGGTTTGATTATTACCATGCGCGAATCGAGACACGGGGAGCAGACGCTGCCGATCTCCTGGAGATAATGGATAGTATTGATATCGAAATACAGTCGGCATTCCTGTTCGGTAATACCCTGACTAATACATACCTGAATTTAAAACGGAAGGATACGGGCTTTAACGCTGACATCCAATCATCGATGTTAAAAGGCAGGTTTGATATACCCTTGCAGCATTCGCCGGTTGAACCGATCGTGGCAGAGCTTGATTATCTCAGACTTCAGTCGAGCAAGTCGGATTCCAAATCGACCGGGTTGATTCCTCAGGATATGTTCAATTTACGCTTACACAGTAAGGTTTTGACCTACGACGATATGGTGTTTACCGATCTGCAGTTAGATACCCGTCTGCAAGACGATGAACTTACCATAGATAAACTCGCTTTTCGTAACAACAAGGTTTTACTGAGTTCATCCGCGACATGGCAATATACGCCCGCGACAAAGCAACATCGTTCCGCCGCAAATATATCGATTAGCGGTCAGGAATTCGGTCAAACCATGATTGCGCTTGGCCTGGGAGAAGCTTTGCAAGATGGAGAAATCAATCTGGATGGCCAGCTAAGGTGGTCTGGGGAATTATTGAATCTGGACTGGGATAGCCTGGTCGGCGACGGCAGGCTTGAGATTATCGATGGCGTTCTTAAAAATGTTGACCCGGGCTCGGGACGCATTGTTGGCCTGATGAGCCTGAGCGCGTTGCCGAGGCGTTTCTCCCTGGACTTTAAGGATGTGCTGCTTGAAGGCCTGGATTTTGATAAGATAACGGGCAATTATAAAATTGAGGGAGAGGACCTTTACACTACTGATACCCTCATGGAGGGTTCATCGGCAAAGATCGGTGTTAGCGGTAGAACCGGGTTGCTCACGCGTGATTACGATCAAACGTTGATTATCGTCCCGCGCATAAGGCATAGCCTGCCGGTGGTAGGCGCGATCGCCGCTGGTACTACAGTGGGCCTGGGATTGTTACTGTTGCAAAACCTTTTCAAGGACGTCATCGACAAGAGTGTACAGGCCGAATATCGGGTTACCGGTAGTTGGGATGACCCACAGGTAGACCTGGTTAAAAAGGTTGTTATTGAAAAACCGGTAATTGATAAATAGATGTTATTAAGAAAATTAATCCTGATTCCGTTGTTATTACTGGTACTGTCACCCGTATCAGCCAATAGCCTGCGTATTTTTAGCCTCGGTGCCGATGAGTGGGCAAGGCCGCGTAGCGGCGCGGTTATGCCTAATTTTGGCGCGCTTCGGTCCGCAATCGATTACTGGGAAAAGGCTGCGAATACAGCCATACTGATACGATATCCGGGCGAGGACAGCGGTGAAATTTGGGCCTCGGAATTACGCGACTGGTTTATCTCCCTGGGCGTTCCGTCAGACTATATTATACTGGTGTCCGGTAGCCAGGATGCAGATGAAATAACGCTGGTTGTCGGCAATCGCAAAGAACTCAAGCAATAACGGAATTACATTATGTCTTCAACCCTAGACCTGGTGGTCGGCCAGGTATTACAGCCGACCGGACTCGGAATTACGCAACTGGATAAATTCCTCGATGGGCTGCATAGCACTCATATCGATACCGGCGATCTCTATTTCCAGGTCAGCCAGCAAGAGTCGTGGGTAATGGACGATGGTATTATTCGAGAAGGTTCTTTTAATATCGAAAAAGGTGTCGGTGTTCGCGCCATGTCGGGTGAGAAGACCGGCTTTGCGTACTGCGATGACCTGCAGTCGAACGCAATTACGCAGGCGGTTGGCAGCGCCAGGGCTATTGCCAGCCAGGGGCAGAATGCCGGCACGCGCATATCGCTTAACTCACAGAACTTCAATGCCCTGTACACGGCGCATAACCCGGTCGATGGTCGCAGTGCCGACGATAAGGTCGAATTGTTAAAAAAACTCGATGCCTATACTCGATCCCTGGACGAACGTATCGAACAGGTCATTATTTCCCTGTCAGGTGGAATCGATCATATCCTCGTTGCCGCGACTGATAATACCCTGGCATCGGATATCAGGCCGCTGGTAAGGTTGAATGTCACGGTTCTCATGCAACAGGATGGTCGCCGCGAACAAGGGTCTTCAGGTGCGGGCGGGCGGCGCTCCTACGAGATGTTTTATGAGGGTGACGCGGCTTATGCTCTCGCTCGCGAAGCGGTACGCCAGGCGGCGGTAAATCTCGAATCGGTGGCTACACCGGCAGGTAGTATGCCTGTTGTGCTGGGACCGGGCTGGCCCGGCGTGCTATTGCACGAGGCGATAGGGCATGGACTTGAAGGTGATTTCAATCGTAAGGGCACCTCGGCCTTCAGTAATCGAATTGGTGAACAAATCGCCTCACCGCTATGTACCGTGGTGGACGATGGAACCCTGAAAGATCGCCGTGGTTCGCTTAGCGTTGACGACGAGGGCGTTCCCGCAGAGTGCACCACCCTGATAGAAAATGGCGTACTCAAAGGTTATATGCAGGATAAAATGAATGCGCGCTTAATGGGTACGCGATCAACCTCAAATGGTCGTCGAGAATCCTTCGCCCACCTGCCGATGCCGCGTATGACTAATACCTATATGCTGGCGGGTGAATCGGACCCTGAAGAAATTATTAGTTCGGTAAACAAGGGCCTGTACGCGGTTAATTTTGGCGGTGGCCAGGTTGATATTACCTCCGGTCGATTTGTATTTTCACTCTCCGAGGCTTACCTGATCGAAAATGGTCGTATCGGCGCACCGGTTAAAGGCGCTACCCTGATTGGCTCCGGTCCGGAAGTGATGGGCAAGATATCGATGGTGGGAAACAATCTGGAACTTGACCAGGGGGTCGGCGTCTGCGGCAAGGAAGGCCAGTCAGTACCGGTCGGCGTCGGCCAGCCGACCCTCAAGATCGACGAGATTACGGTTGGCGGGACGGATGGTTAGGGAGACGATGGGTTGCACCCATCATTCCGGACTATGACATCTGGTTTGCTCTTTAGCTCACCGATACTCCAGCAATCTCCATCCCGGATTTGCCGCTTTGCAGGGTTAATTGACCCAGAAATTCACCAGCCAGTTGAGTACTGGTCAGCCGCCACAGGATAGTCACTCCGTTCTCGCGCTTTATCGAATCAATTAATTCGTAATCGGCTGCGATGCTGGTAAGCAGGGGGTAATCCTTGCAGCTTTCGCGAAAATGTTCTTCGGA
>QNFD01000198.1 GCA_003645435.1 Gammaproteobacteria bacterium
ATACCGATTAGTACCAGTGTCCACAGGAACAGCCAGTCTTCACGGCGATACCAACTGCGGTCGTAATCCGGTTCGTCCGGATTTCGATCCGGGCGCTTATAGTCAAGCTTGGGTAACGCCAGCCATTTGCGCCGATACATCATGTAAATCAAACCGGCGACGAAGCCGAGACCAGCTAAATCGACGATCAGGGAAAACCACAGGTAAAAGGAACCATACCAGAACCGCCAACCGGTAACAGGCGCCAGAATATCGTACTCGAGAGTGATCGTAGCAGTGCCGATGAATAACACCGCAAAACCAAAGAAGATCAAAGCGTGGGCTTTACCAGCGCTGCTGTCGCGTCGTTTCAGGTTACGATGGCTGAGCAACTCTTCGACCATGTTACCCAGGCCTTTGGCAATGCCCGAAAGTGACAGTGACTGGCCACGGCGATACTTGCGTATTTGCACGTAACAACCATAACTAAAGGCCACAATTGCGCCAATCGCGGCAATATAAAAAGTAACCATCATCCAGGTGGGGAAATCCTGGAACAGTATGCGGGTTACCGCCTGAGGCTCATGGCCAGGGTCGATCATATCATCGCGCTCCAGGGTATGGCTAAGGCTGGGCTCAAGGTTATCAATCTGTTAAGGAGAGTAGTGGAGGGTCATTTAGGAAATGGAAAAGGTATCTTTCGATCCCCCATCATTTTCTACCTGACGGTACAGGAACTGCAGGGCTTGCTGGCAGCAAGCCCTGCAGTCCTGTTCCTGTTTAAGCCTCGTACTCGATCTCGAACTTGCCGCCAGGGATGTACGGTGAGCCCCAGACAGCTACTTCACGGATGTAAGGCTCGGGATGCTGCGGATCATCACATTCAATCTCACGTGCGAGCCGTTGGCCATCGAAGGTCGCGTCGGCCATCAGCTTGGGTGCCCAGGCGTCTCCGATCAGATAGACGCCCTTGATATCATTATCCGCCCACTCATCCTTGCGCGCCTTGAGACCGTTGAACAACTCACATTCCGAATGCCGACCGGTTACCACTACCAGCGAATCGAACTCGTGCCAGTCGAACTGGCTATTTTCACGGCGTGGCAGTTTACCGGGCCCCCGGTACTCACGACGATAACCATCGCCGAAAATGGGATACAGCTGGATGCGATTGGCTTCGGCCTTCGACGCCCAGACATCACCGATAACCTCGACGCCTAACTCATGCAACATGCGATGCATATTTGGCGCCTCGAGGGTAAAGTGCATGTAGTGACCGAGACCGACACCGGTGGCGATGGTGACATCGTGTCCCGCTTCCTGGAGCTTCTGCGCCAGGCTTGGCGCCATGTAGTAAGGATCGCAGTTGAGAATCATCACCTTTTTACCAATCGGCTTATCACCGGCTAACACCTGCTCTGGCGTCAGATGGGTCGGCAGGCTGGCATCGATTCCCTGTATCGGATCGTGGGTTAGCGCGTTAGTGCCATCGGTATTCCAGCTGGCGCCTGTAGCGATGACAATCTTGTCCGCACCATATTCCAGGCAATCGTCGACGCTCAGCGGTTTGCCGCCAAGAGCAATTTGCGAATCCCTGTTTTTCTTGACCAGCTTGTCGAGTTGAATTTCGCGATAGTCGCGATGGTAACCCCACTCACCCAGGCCAGGCAGGGTAGCAATAACATTCGTGGAACCACCAATCTTGTCGCCCTCGTCAACCAGGTGAACGGTATATCCCCGCTCCATCAGTACGCGGGCACACTCGGACCCGGCAGGACCCGCTCCGACTACCAGCATGGAATCATCAGAACCGGCTTTGGGGAATCTCTCGGGATGCCAGCCTCGGCGATACTCTTCACCGGAAGTCGCGTTTTGGGTGCAAATCATCGGTGGTCCACCGATTTCCCAGCGCGAGATACAGACGTTACAACCGATACAGACGCGAATATCATCGATGCGACCTTCGTCGATCTTTTGTGGCAGGAAGGGATCGGCAATAGATGGACGTGCTGCACCAATAATGTCAAGGTGACCAGCTCGAATGACCTCAACCATCTTTTCCGCATCGGTGAAACGACCAACACCGAGTACCGGTTTTTTTGATACCTGCTTAATGAATTTCTGCCATGGAATCTGGTGGCCCTGACGGTAAAATCGTGACGGCCCGGCGTCCTCGCCCCACTCGGCGATATCACCCACATTGACGTCCCAGACGTCGACGAAGGGATCAGCCAGTTCAACAAATTTAAGCGCATCAACTTCCACCTCGACACCGGCGTCGGCCATCAGGGTGTCGACCGCGAAACGGGTAGCAATCGCACAATCATCACCTACCGCAGTCTTCACTTTTTCCAGGGTCTCGACCCAAAAGCGCGCTCGATTCTCGAGCGAGCCGCCGTATTTGTCCTTGCGCTTGTTGTAGTAGGACGAGAGAAACTGTAATGGCAAATAAGAGTGGGCGCCGTAAACATAAACGATATCAAAGCCGGCATCACGCGCACGACGCGCTGCGTCGACGTAGTAGCCCTGCACCATTTCGATGTCGTCGAGATCCATTTCCTTACAGTAGGTCATGGTCTCGAATTCGGAGGCGTACTGGCTGGGTCCACGCGGGGTACAGCGTGATTCCATACAGGGCGCGTGTGAGCCGCCGTACCACAACTCGACACCGGCGAGGGAGTCATATTTATGGATATAGTCGGTCGTCGCACGCAGGTTGCGCACGTCACCCTCGTCCCATAGCCTGGCAGATAGCCGGTGGGTATCATCGGACTCGGGATGAATCGATAAATACTCAGTATTGATGCCAGCCCAACCACCTTCAGCTTTTATCGAGCGGTGTGCAGCCTGAAAGCCAGGTTTGTCCGAACCAGCGCCGATACAATGGGGAACCTGGTAAAAACGATTCCTAAGTGTTTTGGGGCCAATCTGGATGGGTTCAAACAAAATGTCATGTTTTGGATCGCGTGCCATTGATCATTCCTCCGATACTTGTTTATTTACGAGTTGTGTTCTATCAATTGAGTACTAATGTCTGGATTAATTATTTTTCCCGGTTGCGCTTGCCTGGATCGTAGAAAGGCAGACTGTGAATCGTGGCCGTGCAGGACACATTCGGTCCCCTGACTTCGACTTTAAGGCCAGGTTCGGCAAGTGCAGGTTCGATCTGCACCAACGCAATCGATTGATTCAACACGGGTGAAAAATTCGGTGCGGTGACCTTGCCCACCTTTCGGTCGCCCTGAAATAATTCGGCATCCGCATCCACCGCGCCATCGCTATCTGCGACAATGCCGCAAACCTTGATTTTTTCCTTGCCGATGGCGTCCATACAGGCCTGCTTACCGCGATAGTCACCCTGCTTGTCTTTCGATACCGCAAAGCCGAGCCCAACTTCCCAGGGCGAGTTACTTTCATCCATATCAAATGGATAAAACAACAACGCTGCCTCCACCCTGATCGCATCGATACAGTTAAACGTACAGGGCAGCACTCCAAGCGGTCGGCCATTTTCGAGAATTGCGTCCCAGATAGCGCCTACATCGGCAGCCCTGGCAAATATCTCGTAACCACGTTCGCCAGAGAAGCCGGTACGCGAAATAATGCAATCGTGTCCAAATAGTGTCGTCGATTGCTGGTGAAAGTATTTCAGGCTCTCCAGGTCCATCGGCGTATGATCTTTCAACACCTCTAGAGACTTAGGTCCCTGAAATGAAATATCGTGCAAATCGTCATCAAATTGAATGTGAACATTCTTGCCCTCGGCCGATTTCTGCAACTGTTCCATTGCGGTACCACCGCCATGAACCAGCAATATGTGATTCGGGGCGAGGTTGAACATGATGCAATCGTCTGTGAAGCCGCCATTCTCATCGAGTATGATTGCGTATACCGAACGTCCGCTGGAGATTTTTGTCATGTCGCGGGTAATCATATGATCCGCTACTGCAAGCGCGTCAGGGCCGAGAATATGTATTTTCTTAAGACCCGACACATCGAATAATCCGGCAGCGCTACGCACAGCGCGATGTTCATCATTGACATCCTGGTCATATTCCCAGGCCATTCCCATATCGTTCCATTCTTCGAGCTCAGCGCCCAGAGCGACATGTCGCTGCGCGAGTGCAGTATTTCTCTTAAACGTCATAGTTTTCTCCCACAGCGTGAATTCGCAATCTTCGAGGCTTATGATGCGCGTTATTCAAAGACTCCTCAGAAGTGCCTTATGTTTGTTGTTATGCCACGAATCGTCAATTGCCCGTCGGTATTACTACCTTGTGAGTAAGGCTATAAAACAGGTCAACTTTGTAATAGTATGATTCGGACAATTATCTCCCGCTGCCCTGACAAAGCAGATGGATTTGATTGTTGGTTTACCTGGTCCTGGTAATGCAATTCAGGCTGGTTGCCATATATAATGGTCGATTGCATCACTTTGATGGCAGGGGTTTTCATGCAAACACTCGATATCGCGCAGAACTCGCATACGGTGCCCGATAGCGGCAGCACAGGAGATTGCTGCGATGCCTACAAACTTCTCAATTCCACCTTGTTCGAAATTTTTACGAAACCTGATTCCGTCTATCCTTATACCGTGATGCTGAATGGCATCGAGGACATCATCATCGTCCGCGCCAGTGCTATCTACCACCTGCAAACAGGAGCGACCCAGGCTACCGCGATCGCCAGTACCGGAGATATGGCAAACTATGCGGCAATCATACGAAGTTTTGCCAGTTCGCTTGATCAAAGTACCCCGAAACCAGCACTCTGGTACAGCGACAACAATCATTCCGACCTGCTCATTAAAGCCATTAAAATGGAAGGTGAAGCAGGTGCCGAGTATGTTTTGCTGGTGCTAATTTGCGATGATGCACAGGCCCTGAAAACAACTAAGACAAATGTCATAGAGGTCCTCACGCAGGGTTTCTCGGACATCTTTCGTGCCACCCGGCAGGCCCAGGTAAATCGGCGCCAGGTGGTGCAACTGGAACGTGCCAGCATCTCCAGAGAACTGCATGACTCATTAGCTCAATCTCTTACTTATCTCAAAATTCAGGCAAGTCGCATACAGTCAATTTTTGAACACGAGCGAGAAAAAGGGGCTGACAATAAGCCTGAACTTGAGTTGGTGGTAAACGACTTGCGTGACAACCTCAACATCGCTTACCGTCAACTGCGAGAGTTGATGACGACATTCCGGCTGACTATCAATGGCGAGAGTTTTCAACAGGCGTTGGAAGACTCCGTTAGCGAATTTGAAAAACGCATCAGGATCGCTTTCGAACTGGATAACAGGCTGGGCGATGACGAACTGACCATTGATGAGGAAATGCAGGTTCTGCATATCGTTCGCGAGGCATTGTCTAATATCGTGCGGCATTCACACGCAAAGCGTGCCCGAATCGGATTGCGCCATCACGATAGCAATAATGTCTGCATCAGCATAAAAGATGACGGCATCGGAATCGATAAACCGCAAAGGCGGGCTCAACACCTGGGTCTTATCGTCATGCAGGAACGTAGTCGCAACCTGGATGGTAATTTTAACGTAACGGAACTAGAGGGTGGAGGTACTGAAATACAGATTACCTTTACACCGAAAAAATTCGCCATGGCGGTTCAACGCCAGTAATAATTTGTTAATATTGGAAAAACTTTGCCGCCAATGAACGATCACCAGACCCCTTATTCCGTTATTGTCATCGATGACCACCCGCTGTTTCGCCGGG
>QNFD01000199.1 GCA_003645435.1 Gammaproteobacteria bacterium
ACTGCCGAAAGCAAACGCCAGAAAATCGAATCCCAGCTACTGCAACAAAAGCAGCAGGAAGCCTTCGACATCTGGACGCAGAGACTTAGAGACGGGGCCTACGTAGTTTATCTCGATGCCGAATCCTGATCCCTGCATCGCCATTACCTCTGGTGAGCCGGCTGGGATTGGACCAGAAATTATTGCCGGCATTGACGCCGAGCAGTTTGGCGCAAGACTGGTAGTTATCGGTGACCGGGATTTAATCGAATCTCGCGGCAGCACAGTTAATCCATCCCTGAAATTTACCGACTACGAACCGAATCGTAAGCCTTTGGATTCCGGCCACATCGAGGTATTGCATCTGCCCCTGTCCGCGAACTGCGAGGCGGGAGTGCTAAATATAGCCAACGCGAACTATGTTCTGGAAATACTGACGCGCGCCTGCGAGGGTTGCCTCAAGCAGGAATTCGATGCCATGGTTACTGCCCCGGTTCAGAAAGAAATCATTAACCGGGCAGGTATCGGGTTTAGTGGCCATACCGAGTTTCTGGCTGATTTGTGCGGCGCGGTGAAACCAGTCATGTTACTGGCCAGTGACCAGCTTCGGGTCGCACTGGTGACAACACATTTACCCTTGCGCCAGGTTGCAGATGCGGTAAGCATTGAACTGATTATTCAAATAGCCGAAATCCTCGATCGGGACCTGAAATCAAGATTTGCGATAGAGAATCCACATATCAAAGTATGCGGTCTCAACCCCCATGCCGGGGAAAATGGATATCTTGGCAGCGAAGAAATTGAAATAATCTCTCCTGCGATTGAAATGCTTCGGAATAATGGCCTCAACATTAGTGGTCCCTATCCAGCCGACACTGTTTTTACACCACGGGCTTTAAGTGATGCTGACGCCATCCTCGCAATGTATCACGACCAGGGCCTGCCTGTACTGAAGCACGCTGGCTTTCATAACGCGATCAATACCACTCTCGGCTTACCCATTATTCGAACCTCGGTAGATCATGGTACCGCCCTGGACCTTGCCGGTAGTTCCAAAGCGAATCCTGCCAGCCTTTTATGCGCCATTCGATCGGCCATATCCCAGTGCGCCCGTGCCAGAGAATATGCACCAGGCTCGTAAACGATTTGGTCAGCATTTTCTGCATGACAATAATGTTATCGACAGGATTATTCGCGCTGTCGATCCCCAGGAAAATGATCGCCTGCTCGAAATCGGCCCCGGCCGGGGCGCTTTAACTTTTCCACTGTTGGAAAAATGCAAACGCCTAACCGCAATTGAACTGGACCGCGACCTGCTACCGCTTTTACAGCGAAAGGCCGCGGAAGCTGGAGAACTAGAGGTTATTAACGCCGATATACTGAAATTTGAACTGGATAGTTTAGGTGGTAGTAAGCCTTTGCGAATCGTGGGTAACTTGCCCTACAACATATCCACACCGCTCATGTTTCATTTACTGGATTCAATTTCATTGATACAGGACATGCATTTTATGGTGCAAAAAGAAGTCGCACAGCGCATTGTTGCAGACCCCGGCAACCGTAACTATGGTCGACTTTCGGTGATGATTCAAAATTACTGCCAATGCCAGTACCTTTTTGACGTGGCTCCCGGAAGTTTCACACCGCCTCCCAGGGTAGACTCGGCGGTTATCAGGATGACACCTCACCCTGAACCAGTTGTCGATATAGACGACTTTCGGTTATTTTCGGAGATAGTGCAGACAGCATTCAGCCAGCGTCGGAAAACCATCACTAATTCGTTGAAATCGGTCGTATCTACTGAGACTATTGAGATTGCTGGAATAGACTGTCGAATGCGGGCAGAAAACCTGAGCCTGAAGGACTACGCCAGCCTGACCCGGGTAGCCAAAAAACTAAAACACAATGACTAATTCATACGTATTGTTTATATCAATGGAGGCCCATGCTGGCTAAACCGAGGCTGTCGCTGGTCAGCGCTATGGACAGCAACCGACTGATCGGTAAGGCTAATGCCCTGCCCTGGCACCTGCCCGCTGATCTCGCTTTTTTCAAACGTACGACAATGGGTAAGCCGATTATTATGGGCAGAAAGACCTATACCTCGATCGGTAGGGCTCTGCCGGGTCGACAGAATATCGTGATCACGAGAAATACCCGATTTAACGCCCCCGGTTGCGATATCGCAGGCAGTATCGAGCAGGCCATGGTGCTGGCTGCAAGCGCGCCGGAGGTCATGTTAATAGGGGGTGCGAGCCTCTACGAGCAAACCATAGATTCTGCTGATTCAATTTACCTGACGTTAATACATCACATTTTTTCTGGCGATACCTGGTTCCCTGAAATCAAGCCAAAACAGTGGGTTAGGGTGTCTAATGAAGATTTTGAAGCCGATGAGAAAAATCCTTACCGCTATTCTTTTATTAAATTTGACCGGGTTGTGAATTAAAACTTGATCCTATAATGCGATTGCGACCACCAGGAGAATACCCAGAACCCAGCCCCAGACACTATTTGACGACTCTTCTTTTTCGAGCTTTGGTTGCTGTTGCAGCATAGTTGAATTGAACTGCGTGGTTTCCTCGGCAGTAAGCAATCCAGCGGGGGGCTCCTGGTCTCCGAGTACGGCTAATTCTTCATCCGAAGCCGTTCCATATTCTCCAGTCGCCAGAAAAATCTGCTTTCCCGCGTCATTGCCAAGCGAAATTGCACCCTCAAGCACTACCGCATGCAGCCTGGCACCAGGATCATTTCTGTCCACGGCCTGACTACAGTCATCAAATTTGCAAATCTTAATCACGTACTCGGTGCCACGGATTCCAATGGTTGCCAGGCCAGTCTGAAGCTCGTAATTAGCGGATCCGCTGGAACCGATTGCGCCGGATAATTTTCTTAAACCCCCTCTTATCAGATTGAGAATACTACTGCTATTCCGATCCAGATCCGGGGTCATCACATATTCGCTAATTTCTATCATCGAATCTTCCTTCAGGTGAATTTCCGCGCCATCATCCATTGCAATAAAAACGGTTGCGTTAACCCCGGTACTGATGCGGTCACCCTCGTAAATCGGTGAATTAGTTTCAAGTGTCCGGGCGGGTTCATCTTCATTTTTAACCGTGACTTCACCCTGTTGGCGTACAACGTGACCCACCTTAGTCTGATTGTTGACTGCTGTTGCGCTAGCTCGTTTAATATCAACCAGTTTTAGCCGTGCTCCCGCAACCAGTCTTTCCGAGTTTGGATGAAACGATGCCGGGTTCAGATCAATCAGTTTTTGTTTGATTAGCGGCCATAAACTGACTTCGGCCGGATATAGCTTGCGAATCACTTCGTCTATCGACATGTTCGCATCTACATGCAGTATGACTCGTGAAGAAGGTTCCAGCACCAGGTTGCCATCGGCAACAGGCGATTGGCAGAAAAAAGCGACGGAAATAATTAATACCGGAACCAGAAGTTTTCTGTTAATCATTCTTCCTTGTCTTTTGATCGAGTTATTTCTTCGGCCATTTGCAATGCCTGACTGACAAAACGCGCGGTGACCCGTAAAATTGAAAGATCATTTTCATTGAAGTCATCGGTGGAGCTACTGTTTATCACTTCGATCGCGCCATAGGTTTTTTCATTACTAAACAAGGGCGCGCACATTAAGGCCTGGGTTTTAAAACCTACAACCTCGTCTATTTCCGCCGACCACTCCGGGGACTTTTGCACATCAGTTACCAGTTCTGCCTTCCGCGAGGTAACGACACGACCAACAACACCGGTATCTTTATCTATGCGGTGATTGATTAGATGGTCCCTGGCTTCTCCAATTACGTCGACAAATACCAGTTCCCCGGTTGCGTCGTCGATCAGTATTAACGAGCCATTTTCAGAGTCACAAGCGTGTAAGACCAGCGCCAGGAACTCATTGATCAAGTTCCCTATGTCTGTTTCGTTTGACATACCACGCATCGTATCGTCCATACGATTTAACGCACGAAAAGCCTGCTGGTACCGGGTTAAGCGGTCACTCAATTGACGATTTCGAGCCTTGAGCAACTCGTTCTCACGTCTCAGCATTTGAATTATATCGCGACGGTTAAAACTCATTTAATTACCGTACAGTTTCCCCAAGTATACCCATCATACCGATACCACCCGTCAACATTAACACCGAATGGTAAAAATTAAGCGATAAACGAGCCAGGTTATGAAATAAGTCACATTTATCTGTGATAATAACCTATTTCTAGCCAGATCGAGATTCACAGCCAATACTAGACCATTGGGGCTCGGAGCTATCGATTCTCAGCGCAGTAAATTTACCCCCCCAGACACAACCCCCATCAACCGCATAATGTTTTCCATAGGCACCAACCCCCAGGGTTGACCAGTGTCCAAAAGCGATCCGGATCGACTGATCGAGCCGACGATCCATTTCAAACCAGGGTATCAGGCCCTGCCCGGCATGCTGCCGGGGACCACCCTTGGCCTTGTATTCAAGCCGGCCATCCGTAGTAATAAAACGCATGCGTGTCAGAATATTAGTAATGCATCGTAAACGCTCGATGCCGGTTAAATCCAGTGACCAGCGATCCGGTACGTCACCATACATCTGCTCAAAAAACAACTTTCCATTATCCCTTTGCAACGCCACTTCCAACTCACTGGCATAGTTTAAAGTTTGCTGCAAATCCCAGTCTGGATGGATACCCGCATGGACGAGCAAAAAGTTTAAGTCCCGGTCAAAGTGCACAAGCGGCCTCGACTGCAACCAGGTCATGAGTTCTTCGCGGTCTGGACTAGCAAGAACTTCCGATAGAGTATCTGATTTTTTCAACTTTTTCTGGCTGTGAAAAACTGCAAGCAGGTGAAGATCGTGATTACCCAGCACGGTAACCGCAGCATCTCCAAGCGAATGCACAAAACGCAGGGTTTGCAGGGATTCGGGTCCGCGATTAACCAGATCCCCGCAAAACCATAGCTGGTCGCGAACCTGGTCAAAATGAATTTTATCTAACAAGCGGCATAGTTCAGAATAACAACCCTGCACATCGCCTATGACATAAACTGCCATTATGCTGGACGATTCCTGTCAGGCCAGGCGTGCAGCGGTTAGTGAAGTACTCGTGGTGTGGATAACACAAATTCCTCGACGGGTGCGTCGAACTTGGACCCATCATCCGCCTCCATCAGGTAACTGCCTTTCATAGTGCCAACCGAAGTTTCG
The DNA here is from genome assembly GCA_003645435.1 of Gammaproteobacteria bacterium. Next base: position 5,198 of record QNFD01000199.1, read on the forward strand.
AGCATGGTTCCCGAGGTATAGACAAATTGTTCACCCGGTTTAAGAACAGGCTGTTCTCCGACTACACCGTCACCCCGCACTTCCTGTACCTTATGATTTGAATCGGTAATGACCCAATGGCGGGTCAATAACTGGGCTGCTTGCTGCCCCTGGTTCTGTATCGTAATCGTATAGGCAAACACGAAATAGTTCTCATCGGGGTTGGACTGCTCTTCGATATAATGAGTTTCAACATCTACGGTAATATTATTTTGACGAGAATCGATCATAGCTGAAGCCTCTTATAGTTTATTAACCAGGGGTTTATTAACCAGGATAGCCAAAATTAAATCATTATCATTATATGGAGTATAGACTCAAACTGCGACCGCTGCCTTGATATGCTCATCGCACTGATAGTCTCGCAATTCAAAATCTTCGTAGCGGAAGTCCAGTAAATCGTCTATTTCCGGATTCAATATCATTTTCGGCAGCGGGTAAGGAGTCCGCGATAATTGCAGTCGAGCCTGCT
>QNFD01000200.1 GCA_003645435.1 Gammaproteobacteria bacterium
CAAGAAGGGAATTGTCGATCTAGCGCGCGATCTAAACACAAAAGGATTTGACCTCGTTGGCACGGGTGGCACGGCGAAAGTGATACGCGCAGCGGGTATTGATTGTAAGCAGGTCAATAAGGTAAAAGAGGGCCGGCCACATATTGTCGACATGATTAAAAATGATGAAATCGTGTTGATCGTGAATACCACCGAAGGCCGCTCGGCAATAGCAGACTCATACGCTATACGCAGGGAAGCATTAATGCATTCGGTCAGTTATACGACCACGCTCTCGGGCGGCAAGGCTACCTGCATGGCGATGTCGTACCGACATGTCGATGAGGTTTATCGATTACAGTCATTGCATTAAAATCTATTTTCTCCTAAGCATAAATATATAATAAAATATTTCGAAAGAATATCAGGGCAAACAATTATGAATCAGACACCGCTTACTGCGACTGGGGCAGAGAGACTCAAACAAGAGCTCAAGGACCTGAAATTTGTCAAAAGGCCGATAGTAATAGAAGCGATTGCGGTTGCCAGGGATCACGGCGACCTGAAGGAAAATGCCGAGTATCATGCGGCCCGTGAAGAACAGGGATTCATGGAGGGGCGAATTGCGGAGCTAGAGGCCGCATTGGCGAATGCGCAGATTATCGATGTGACCAAATTACCGCAAACCGGCCGGGTCGTTTTCGGCTGTACGGTCGAGTTACTCGATGTCGAAACTGAGGAAGAGGTGCGCTATCAAATCGTGGGTGATATCGAAGCCGACATCAATGCGAATCGTATTGCCATCAGTTCACCGATTGCACGGGCGCTGATAGGTAAAGAAGAGGGCGAAGATGCCAGTGTGCAGGCGCCCGCGGGTGATAGAGAGTACGAAATAACCGCGGTCCACTATCAGTAACAATTGGCCCTTATCCGGATAATATTTTGGAAAAACGGTCCGTATTTTCGGTTCGCCGGTAGATAACGGCTATATTGCCGATTGCGGTGATTAAAATGGCACTGGTTCGAGTGCAAATGGTTTCAATCAATTGCTTTTTTCCGGTTTTATCCATTGCGGGTATGCGAATCTTGATCAACTCATGATGTTCGAGCGCGATCTCAATTTCATTTTGAACATTTTCACTCAGGCCATTTTGACCAATTATTACCACTGGTTTTAGTTTTAGGCGATGTGATTCGGCTTTCAGGGATTTGATTTGTGCCTTGGTTAAGCTCATTTGTATGCGGGCGTTGAAGCCGGGTGATAAAATCGCGCATACTATCACAGCTTAACCGAATTAAATTATAAGATGTCACGCTCCAAAAGTAGCCAGAATTGGTTAAAGGAACATCACGATGACGCTTACGTGTTACAGGCACGCAGGGATGGTTATCGATCGCGTGCGGTATACAAACTGATCGAAATTCAGCAAAAGGATCAGGTTTTAAAGCCGGGGCAATTCGTCCTCGATCTGGGTGCGGCCCCGGGTGGCTGGAGTGAATATGCTGCACAGTTTGCGGCGCACCGGGGCCGACTCATCGCGGTCGACCTGTTACCGCTAGAGCCGATTGCCGGTGTTGAAATAATCCAGGGAGACTTTACTGAACAGGCGACCCTGGAAAAAATACTCGAACTCGTCGACAGGCAGCCACTTGATCTTGTTTTATCCGATATGGCCCCCAATATAAGTGGAATTGAGACAGTCGATCAACCGAAGTCGATGTACCTGGCGGAATTAGCCTTTGAACTGGCCCGGGATTGCTTAAACGCGCAGGGCCAGTTCGTGGTCAAATTATTTCAGGGTAAGGGTTTTGAGGAATTAACTTCGGCTTTACGGCAGCAATTCAATACGGTTAAGTTTCGCAAGCCCAAAGCATCACGGGCGAGATCTCGTGAAATTTATGCGGTTTGTTGTGGTCTTAAAAGATAGTGTTGCTGTTAATTAATATTTCGTCGGCCCGGGATTTCCGCGCCAAGATACACTGCCGGCAGTCCATGTAATGAGTAATATACTGAAAATAATAAGGAAAAAATTTCTCAGGATTCATTCCAGTAGCCGCGAAATTGAGTGATGAATTGTTCAGGGCTTGCCGAAAATGCGCTATTATCTGTCAAGAATAGCGGTAAAATAAACTTGGCTCGACTTAAGAGCGAAAATAATAGGTAACAATTAGTGAATGACGTAGCAAAGAATTTGATTTTATGGGTAGTGATCGCCGTCGTGCTGTTATCGGTTTTCCAGAATTTTGGGGATCGTTCGAGTAGCGGGCAGACCTTGATCTACTCCGACTTCCTGACCCAGGTAAAGCAGGGGCAGGTTAGCGAGGTTATGATCGAGGGGCAGAATATCACCGGTAAGATGAGTTCTGGAACGGTGTTTACCACCTTTAGTCCGGAAACCAGCAATACCGCCTTAATTGGTGATCTGCAGGAAGCTAATGTTGCAATTATCGGTAAACCACCCGAGCAACCATCACTACTTACCCATATTTTTGTTAGCTGGTTCCCGTTTATCGTATTAATTGGGTTGTGGATATTCTTCATGCGGCAGATGCAGGGCGGCGGTGGCGGCCGTGGTGCGATGTCATTCGGTAAGAGTAAGGCACGATTGCTGGGTGAAGATCAGATCAATGTAAGCTTTAATGACGTTGCCGGTGTCGACGAGGCCAAGGAAGAGGTGGGTGAACTCGTAGAATTCCTGCGTGAACCAGCCAAGTTTCAGAAGCTCGGCGGGAAAATCCCGCGCGGCATACTCATGGTTGGCGCGCCTGGTACGGGTAAAACCTTGCTGGCGCGAGCTATTGCGGGTGAGGCCAAGGTTCCGTTCTTCACCATATCGGGCTCAGATTTTGTTGAAATGTTCGTCGGCGTCGGTGCCTCGCGTGTGCGAGATATGTTCGAGCAGGCCAAAAAGCAGGCTCCCTGCATCATATTCATCGACGAGATCGATGCCGTTGGCCGGCATCGCGGCGCGGGATTAGGCGGCGGCCACGACGAACGTGAACAGACCCTGAATCAGCTATTGGTTGAGATGGATGGGTTCGAGGGCAATGAAGGCGTGATCGTTATCGCCGCGACCAACCGACCGGATGTTCTCGATCCTGCGCTGCTGCGCCCGGGTCGATTCGATCGTCAGGTAGTTGTGCCTTTACCCGATGTGCGCGGTCGCTCTCAAATTCTGAAAGTTCATATGCGCAAGGTGCCGGCGGCTGATAATGTCGAAGAAATGGTAATTGCACGCGGAACTCCTGGATTTTCCGGTGCCGACCTGGCTAACCTGGTCAATGAAGCGGCCCTGTTTGCCGCGCGGGCAAACAAGAAAGTGGTTACCATGGCCGAGTTTGAACGCGCCAAGGACAAGATCATGATGGGAGCGGAACGCAGATCATTGATCATGAAGGAGTCGGAAAAAAAGCTTACCGCTTACCACGAGGCAGGGCATGCCATCGTCGGGCGTAACGTACCGGAGCATGACCCGGTCTATAAGGTTAGTATCATCCCACGCGGCCGCGCTTTGGGCGTGACCATGTTTTTACCCGAAGAGGATCGTTATAGCTTTAGTAAAAAACACCTGGAAAGCCAGCTGTCGAGCCTGTTTGGCGGACGTATTGCCGAGCAACAGATCTTTGGCGACGACGCGGTGACTACCGGCGCTTCGAATGATATCGAACGCGCTACCGCTATTGCACGCAGTATGGTAACCCAGTGGGGCTTGTCCGATCGCATGGGCCCTCTTACCTACAGTGAAGATGAGGGTGAAGTATTTCTGGGTAAATCTATCGGCCGGCAGAAAACCGTTTCCGATGAAACCGCGCAGGCCATCGATTCCGAAATTCGGGCTATTATCGATCGCAACTACCAGCGCGCGGTTGAAATTTTGAAAGAAAACGAAGACAAGCTGCATTTGATGGCCGATGCACTGATGAAATATGAAACCATCGATGCTGACCAAATCGATACTATTATGGAAGGCAAAGAACCCGGCCCGCCCAAGGACTGGGGTGACGATGGAGATAAGCCATCCGGAAAAACCGGCGACACTTCAACTAAGCCGCAGGCTGACGACGATCCAGATTTGCCTGATCCGGCCAAGCTTCACTAGTATTCCCTAGCGGTAAAGATAGTGCGGCCGCTATTTGTCCCGGTATGAATCTTCCGATTCTATCAGGCCAGACCCAGGTTATGGGGGTCATAAACACGACCCCCGACTCCTTTTCTGACGGCGGTCGTTTTGACAGCACTGAAACTGCCTTCCGACACGCTCAACGGTTAATTGAAGATGGCGTTGATATTCTCGATGTGGGTGGCGAGTCTACCCGACCCGGGTCTCGAAAAGTTGATGTTAACGAGGAACTCGGTCGTACAATTCCTTTAATCAAAGCTATTCGAGAAGTATCGGATATTCCGATCTCGATCGATACCAGCAAACCCGAAGTCATGCGCCAGGCGGTAGAAGCGGGCGCGACCATGATTAACAGTATCTGGGCATTGCGGCAGGATAATGAACTCGAAACCGCGGCCGAGCTCGGTGTGTCGGTGTGTCTAATGCATATGCAGGGGACGCCCGAAACCATGCAGAAAAACCCCAGCTATACCGATGTCGTGGCCGAGGTGATGGAATTCCTGCAACAACGTATCGACGCTGCGATTGACGCTGGCATTGACAGGACCAGTATTATTATTGATCCAGGATTTGGATTTGGTAAAACCCTGCAACACAACTTGCTGCTGTTAAAATCCCTGGGCAAGTTCAAATCACTGGGCGTAGCGCTGTTGGTGGGAATGTCGAGGAAAGCTATGATTGGCAAGATACTTGACAAGCCGGTTGATGCGCGTTTGTATGGTAGCGTTTCAACGGCGGTGATTGCAGCGATGTCTGGAGCTGACATAGTAAGAGTTCATGATGTGGCGGAAAGCGTCGATGCAGTGGCGATAGTGAATGCTATGAAACAGGCAAAATCAGAATAGAGAGGGGTATATGAGCCGCCGATACTTTGGCACAGACGGAATACGAGGCAAGGTGGGTAAACCACCGATGACGGTCGAATTTGTGTTGAAAATTGGCTGGGCCGCGGGCAAAGTTCTGGCTCGAAAAAATCGGGGCTTTGTAATAATCGGTAAGGATACCCGCATATCGGGTTATATGTTCGAGTCCGCACTAGAGGCAGGACTTGCAGCCGCCGGGCTTGATGTCATGCTGCTGGGCCCCATGCCTACGCCGGCGATCGCTTACCTGACCAGGGCTCATAGAGCAACGGCTGGCATAGTCATCAGCGCTTCGCACAACCCATTCCATGACGATGGCGTGAAGTTTTTCAATGGTGATGGTTTCAAGCTGGCGGATGAAATTGAAATAGCCATTGAAGACATGATTGATCAGCCGTTGGAAATGGTCGAATCAATGCAGATAGGAAAGGCGAGCCGCATGGATGACGCCAGGGGCCGCTATATAGAATTTTGCAAGAGCTCGATTCCGTTTAACACCAATCTACACGGCATGAAAATTGTGGTGGACTGCGCGAATGGTGCTACCTATCACATTGCGCCCGCGGTATTTCGAGAATTGGGTGCCGAGGTCATTGAAATCGGCACCAGTCCGGATGGTTTGAATATTAATAAGGGAGTCGGTGCGCTGCATCCGGAAAATATGCGTTCGCAGGTTTTGGAAAGCGGGGCTGATATCGGCATTGCTTTCGACGGTGACGGCGATCGTCTGATTA
>QNFD01000201.1 GCA_003645435.1 Gammaproteobacteria bacterium
GATCGTTGTCTGCGGCCCTTCCGGGTCGGGAAAATCAACCCTGATCCGCTGCATCAATCATCTGGAGGAGCACCAGGCAGGCAGCATCGTCGTCGATGGCATAACGCTGGATAAAAACCTCAAGAATATTGATCATATCCGCACCGAGGTTGGCATGGTGTTTCAAAGCTTCAACCTGTTCCCTCACCTTTCCATTCTCGAAAACCTCACCCTGGGCCCCATCTGGGTGCGTAAAATGCCCAAGGCCGAAGCCGAGGCTACCGCCATGCAGTATCTTGCGCGGGTCAAGATTCCAGAGCAGGCCGATAAATACCCTGGTCAGCTATCGGGCGGCCAGCAGCAACGCGTGGCAATCGCCCGCTCGTTGTGCATGAATCCGAAGATCATGTTGTTTGATGAGCCGACTTCAGCACTTGACCCGGAGATGATCAAGGAAGTCCTGGATGTCATGATCGAACTCGCCGACACAGGCATGACCATGATCGTGGTAACTCACGAGATGAACTTCGCCAAGACCATCGCCGACCGCGTAATCTTTATGGACGAAGGTGATATTGTCGAGGAGAACGAGCCTAACGAATTTTTCAATAACCCCCAGCACGAACGAACCAAACTGTTTCTCAGCCAGATACTCTGATCTTTCAGAATCAAATTGTAGGCCGCTGCTACAATTTGCTGTTCGGGCCCGTATGAGATATCGACTGCAGTAAATAAAGAGCATCGATATGACGCTTATCGGCAACATAAACATCACTGAACGCGAAAATCCTGTACGAATGACGGTCTTTGCAGAAACTGACAGGATATTTCTCAATTCTGAATTCCGTGATGACTGGCGTATCCGTACGGAGATCCGGCAACGAATCGAAAAAGCATCAACGATCCTGCCCGATGGTTTAGGTTTTATGATCTACGAAGCGTACCGTTCCCGGCAAGAGCAGCAACGTCTCTGGGATCCGGTATATGCCAAACTGCAACATGAAAACCCAGAGTGGCATGCGGATGATTTATATACTGAGGCATCACGCTGGATTTCGCCGCCGGATGGTTTTGGTAGCGGTCACCAGGCTGGAGCGGCTGTAGATATTACTCTTACGACGCTCGACCGATGCCCGCTCGACATGGGGACAAAGATGAATGAAAAGTTTACATCACTTACAATGACAGCTTCCCCGGTGGCCGATAACATCCGCATAAATCGTGACATCCTTATATCCACCCTGGCCAAACATGGACTGGCAAACTATCCTGATGAATGGTGGCATTTTAGCTATGGTGACCGGCTTTGGGCCGAGGTTACCGGGCGAACGCAGGCATTTTTCGCGCCGATAGATTATGACTCATAGGTAGGGTGAGTTACCTCGTAGAGAATCAACGAGTCTGACCCCTTGATTCTCTTGATTCTTGATTCCTATCAGAGACTTGTTAAGCTTTTGATAGCAATATAACGCCTGTACCAATCATCACACTGCCAGCCGTTTTATTCATTTTATTTTGCGCGCCTTCACTTTTAAAGAGCCGCCTTGCCCGTGAAGCCGTGAACGCATAAAACAACATCACAGAACCGAGCACTAAAGAAACAACGGATGCCACAATAGCAACATCAATGCTTGAGAGCATATTAAGATCGACAAAGGTTGGTAAAAAACCAAGATAGAAAAGGATTACTTTTGGATTACCAAGCGTGATAGATAGTCCTCCTAAAAAACTGTATTTTCCTGCTTGTGATTTAGATTCTGTAATCTCAGGCTTGACTGGATTTGAACGCCACAATTTGATGCCCAACCAAATTAAATATCCTCCGCCCAGATATTTGATAGTTGTAAATAAGTTGCCAAATGTTTCCGCGATTACTGAAAGACCATAGATTGCAAGTAGTAGAAAAATCAGATCACCGACAACAATACCTATAACTACAGGAACAGCATGCTTGAACCCTGATGAAAGAGCCTTAGAAACCGTAGCAAAAACTCCTGGACCAGGTGTTATTGCTAAAATGAACATTGCGGCGGCTAAACCCAGAATGCTAAGTATGGTCATAAGTATTCTCCTGAAACCTATCAGTAGGCATGGATGGTACTGACTGGATTTCCCTTGTACCGGTCATTTTGGGTTTCTGTACCACTTCAGGGCCAGTACCTGGTCACTATCGCGTCCCCCAGGTCGGCGTCAATCAGGCGCTGTCTCACAGCCAGCAAGTGTTCAATCAGTTGTGGCTCTGCCTGCTCATAGACTAAAGTATCCGGAACCCGGTTGACGACTACGCCGAGCAATTCGGTAATTGCGTTTCCGATTGAATTCTGACTGATCGTCACTATCCACTTTCCAGAATCGTTACGATAAATAAGCTGTTTGAAAGCGGGCTGCCAGCGAATCAGGCTAGCGTATTTGGCGTTCTTTATGCATTGATCGCGCACAATTTTCGCAGCACCCAGGAATTCGTTATTAAAAATTAACTGATCGGAAATTTGTTCGGGAAAATAAGCATTTTCTGGAATTGGCGCATTCCTGATCGATACCTGGCCGAAGAAGCTGCGGTAAAAGTCGATGAATCCTTTCAGGATGATATCGTATTCATGCCAGAACCGAACCGAGTTGATGGTATCTATGCCTCCAATAATTTCCCAACAGGGTAAACCCTGCGGATAACCGGTTAGCCCAAATTGAGAAGCTTCTCCAGAGCTTAACTTCAGCAAGGTTAAATCCAGGGTATCGAAAAACGCATGGTACACATCATGCAGATGGCTCTCAAACAGGCTGTGCTGGCCGCCGTCTGTCAGATCAGGGCATTCAGGATCGGCCAGGTTAGCCTCGGCCAGTTGCTGTTTATCAAACACGATGAAGTGATTGTGCAACATCCGGATGCTGGGTACCCCGGGTGAGGTCAATGGCCAGGTGGCATCGAGACTCGCTTCTCCGCAGAGGATCAAATTCAAATCTGGATCGGGAAAAGTTTCTTGCATATAACCAACAAGTACCTGGTTCATGCGGTTCCATACGTTTCGTACATTAGTCGGAAGCTGGGTGCGCCGTACCGGCCGTCCCAGGGGATCGAGAATTGCCTGCGAGGTATTGTAGATGATCGAGGCATCGAAGATATTCGAGTGCCCCAGCGCTTTTCGGTAGAGCAGCAGGCTTTCACTGTTTTGCAGCAGGCCATTATTATGGGCCAGGTCGTTCAGGTTTTCCGTACTGTTGAAAAACTCGTTCGCTTTCATGCCCTCGGGCACATCGAGCGGGATCGGCCGGTAGGGAACAGAAATTTCTCGGGGACCAATAATCATGCAATAAAACTTGGATTTCAGCAGTGCAGGGGGACAGTATACCTAATTTCTTAAAGATCAGGCTGAAAGCCTGTTTTAGGAGACAGGTATACCATTTGCCGATTACCCATTCAGGGGCAGTGTGAACCGACTTAAATCGCGGCTAGAGAACAATATATTCTAAAAGTCAGCATCAATTGTACCCTGATCCGGTTTTATTCTCATCAATTACCTTGCAGACATTGCGCAATATGATAGACAATTCGCCGGATTTTATATTTACCGATTCTAACATCCAGGATTCATCAAACATGGCAAAACTAGCTAAAATGCTGGATGATTTTCAGCCGTCTTCGATCAGTGAAATTTTTAACCTCGCCAACCAACTAAAGGCGGAGGGGCAGGATATTCTGGACCTGAGTATCGGTGAGCCGGACTTCCTGACTCCGGACCACGTAAAGCAAGCTGCTATATCTGCCATTGACGCGAACCAGACAAAATATACCAATGTTGAAGGCACGCTTGAGCTCAGGCAGGCCATTTCCAACAAATTCAAACGCGATAATGGACTCGATTATGATCCGGCGCAGATTGTCGTCGACGACGGTGTAAAACCACTATTGATACATGCCATGCAGGCGATTTTGGACCCGGGCGACGAGGTGATCATTCCAACCCCGTGTTGGACATCCTACATCGGCATGGTGAAACTGTGCGACGCGATATGCAGCTTTGTCGCCTGTCCCGAGGACAAGGGATTCAAATTGCAGGCCAGGGATCTGGATGCGGCGATTACCGAGAAGACCAGGCTTATCCTCCTCAACTCACCCTGCAATCCAACCGGTGCTGCCTATACCTGTGATGAAATGAAGGCCATTACCGACGTGTTACTACGCTATCCCGATGTCTGGATCCTGGCGGACGATATTTACGAACATATCACCTATGACGGCTTCAAGTTTTGCACACCGGCCCAGATTGAACCCGGTCTTTATGAACGCACACTGACATTGAACGGTGTTTCAAAAGCCTATTCCATGACCGGTTGGCGCATTGGCTTCGCTGCAGGGCCTCAACAACTGATCGACGGCATCAAGAAAGTGTTGTCGCAAAGTTCCGGTAACCCCTGCTCGATCAGCCAGGCAGCGGCAATCGCCGCTCTCGAGGGTCCACAGGAATTGCTGGCCGAGCGAGCAGAGGTTTTTCGCCAGCGTCGCGACTTCCTCGCCGCACGCCTGGATGCAATCGAGGGATTGAGATGCCATAAACCGGAAGGTGCGTTTTATCTTTATCCATCCTGCGCCGGACTCATCGGCAAGACCACCCCAGATGGTATCAAAATTAAGAACAGTAAGGATTTTGTAACATACCTGCTTAAATCCCATGGGGTTGCCGCTGTGCCTGGCTCGGCATTTGAATACGATCCGTATTTTCGTTTATCCTATGCCACCTCAATGGAAAACCTGGAAAAGGCTGCGGAGCGGATTGAAGCCGCCTGCAAAACCTTACTGGAACATTAAACTCAACTGCTTAACCGACTAATTGGGGCCCTGGTATGAGTATTCCCTTTTACAAATTTATCCTGACGCTTAAATACCAGACGCTGCCCAGCGACGTTGTTACGATCATGAAGCGTAGCCTGCTCGATACTATCGGTGTCGGGGTGGTGGGCAGTACAACAAAAATGTCTGCCATCACGCGGCAGTTCGCCTTTGAGCATATGCCTGCAGGGCCCAATGGGCCGAGCGCGCGCATGCTGTTCGACGGTCGATCAGTCAGCCCCATGGGCGCCGCCATGGCCGGTGCATTCACAATCGATTCGATTGATGCCCATGACGGCTATTCGGCGGTCAAGGGTCATGCCGGCTCGGCGGTTTTGCCGGGCGTGCTGGCTTTTGTCGATGATCTGCGGCGTAACGGCAAAAAGATCTCCGGCCAGGAACTACTGGCCGCCCTCGCAATTGGATACGAGATCGCCTACCGATCGGGCCTCGCCATGCACGCGACCTGTGCCGACTATCACACTTCCGGTGCCTGGACCGCGGTGGGTGTGGCGGCTGCGGGTGCAAGGCTACTGGGACTGGACAAAGAGCAACTGCGTCACGCCATGGGTATAGCCGAATATCATGGTCCACGCAGCCAGATGATGCGCTGTATCGATTATCCCAGCATGCTGCGCGACGGCGTCGGTTGGGGTTCACCCGCCGGGGTCAGTGCCGCCTACATGGCGCAAATGGGGTTTACCGGCGCACCCGCTATTACCGTCGAGGCTGAAGATGAAGTAACACATCAATATTGGGCAGACCTGGGGCAGCGTTGGGAAGTCACCAATACGCACTATAAGCAGTATCCGGTTTGCCGCTGGGCACATCCCGCCATCGATGCCGCCGACAAA
>QNFD01000202.1 GCA_003645435.1 Gammaproteobacteria bacterium
ACAGTGACAGTTGCGCACGCACTTGACGCACAGGGCCATCGGGGCGCGCGCGGCCATCTACCGGAAAATACCCTGGCCTCTTTTGCGCGCGCATTGACCATCGGCGTCAATACCCTTGAACTGGATGTCGGCGTTACCCGCGACGGCATCGTCATCGTCATCCATAATCCCCGACTGGAACCGGAAACAACTCGCGACAGTGAGGGTAACTGGCTCACCGAAACCGGGCCAGCGATACGTACTCTGACCCTCGATCAAATCAAAACCTTCGATGTCGGCGGTATTAAGCCGGGGACCCGCTACCGCGAGCGCTTCCCGCATCAGCTTGGTGTCGATGGCGCCCGCATTCCGACCCTCGAAGAAGTCATGCTGCTGGTGAAACGTTCAGGCAATGAAAATGTCCGCCTTAACATCGAAACAAAACTAAACTCGATGAATGCGGACCTTTTTCCTGAACCGGAGGAATTCGTCGAGGCCGTTCTAAACGTTGCTCGTAAACAGGATTTCATCCAACGCATTACGATCCAGTCCTTTGACTGGCGCACACTACAGGAAACACAGCGTCAGGCACCAAACGTGCCGACGTCTTACCTGACGGTTCAGCAGGACTGGTATGATAATCTTCATAATGATGGGCCGGGTCCCTCGCCCTGGACCGCCGGCTATGATATCAACTCATTTGATGGCAGCATCCCACATATGATCAAGGCTGCCGGCGGACATATCTGGTCGTCATATTACCGCGAAGTTTCTGCCGACACGGTGAAACAGGCTCATGATTTGGGTCTCGAAGTGAAGGTCTGGACCGTCAACGAAGTGACCCAGATGGAGGCCCTGATCGACATCGGTGTCGATGGCATCATTACCGATTACCCCGATCGTCTGCGCGAAGTTCTACAACAACAGGGTATGCAAACGCCCGCACAAACCCCGGTTTCCCCTTGAATTCGTAAAAATATTGTGAGGATCTGAAAAGTCCCAGAATGCGAAAAATGCGGGACTAGCCATATCGACACATACCCTCACTCCCGCAATCTCGGCATCAGCTCCACCAGATTACACGGCCGCGTGCGATAATCCAGCTGCGCGCTTATTAGCATTGTCCAGGCATCCTTGCAGGCGCCGGTAGAACCGGGAAGGCAGAATATGTAGGTGCCGTTGGCAACGCCGGCTACCGCGCGTGATTGCAGCGTGGAGGCCCCAATCGATTCGTATGAAAGACTGCGGAAGGTTTCGCCAAAGCCGTCGATGATCTTGTCGAGCAATGGTGTTACCGCCTCGGGTGTACCATCGCGCCCTGTTACCCCGGTACCACCAGTGGTTACGATTACATTCACCGCCTCGTCCGCTATCCAGCGTGAAACCACCTCACGGATACGATACTTGTCATCGGGTACTATCGCTTTTTCTTCCAGTCTATGCCCGGATTCACCCAGCAGTCGCACCAGCGTCGTACCCGACTTGTCGCTCGATTCGTCGCGCGAATCAGATATGGTTAGCACGGCTATGTTTAAATCAATGAATTCTCGTGACTCGCTCATTTTTTACCCAACTCTGCATCGTTCGGTATATTCTATCCCGATTGCTGTTAGACAGGTAGTCAAACACCTGATTGTCAGGTGTATGTCTTTCAACAGCTTGATATAATGCGATTCCTTTTTTGTAATCAGGCAACCATGTTAACCAGGCATTATTTTTTCCCCACGGGTTTGTTATTGTGTGCCTGCCTGCTTTTCTCGTTCACTGCTTTCGCGAGCAGCGAGTCTGGTTCACGAATTCGGCTTGCGACTACCACCAGCACTCAAAATTCAGGTTTGATGGAATATCTTTTGCCTGAATTTAAAAAAGATTCGACCATCGAGGTTCAGGTCATTGCGGTGGGCACCGGCAAGGCGCTTCGACTCGGCCGTGAGGGTGATGTCGATGTCGTGCTGGTACATGCCAGGAATGCCGAGCAGGACTTTGTAGACGCTGGTTACGGGGTCGAGCGCTTCGGCGTCATGTATAACGATTTTGTTTTGATAGGTCCGCACGATGACCCGGCACAGATAGCCAGTAGTCAATCGGTTGCCGAGGCACTGGAAAAAATTCGGCGTTCAAAAAGCGCGTTTATTTCTCGCGGGGACGATTCCGGCACACACAAGAAAGAACTGTTTCTGTGGAACATGATAGATTACTCGCCACAGGGTGAATGGTACAAATCAGTTGGCCAGGGCATGGGTAAGGTGATCCAGATCGCCAACGAGTTGGGCGCCTACACGATGACCGATCGCGGTACCTGGCTGGCTTATATGTCAAAGTCCAACCTGGCGCTGTTATACCAGGGAGATCCTCCATTGTTTAATCCCTACGGCATTATCGCGGTCAGCCCCGAACGTCACGCGCATACCAACTATGCCGGCGCTACCAGCTTGATCAACTGGCTCATATCGCAAAAAGGACAACGCCTGATTGGTGAGTTCAAAGTGCAGGATGAACAATTGTTTATTCCCTCTGCCAGGCAATCGGGTCAATAGTCCTTATGGACGTGTTGATTGCCAGTACGCTCGACGCTTTCAGGCTTTTATTGAGCGGTGATAGCAATATCTGGGAAATTATCGCAATTTCCTTCAGGGTTTCTTCGCTGGCTATCCTGTTTGCAATCCCGCCTGCCCTGATCATCGCCTTCGTCCTCGCCTACGGTAATTTTTTCGGCCGCCGCTTTTTAATATCCCTGTTTAGTACCTTCCTGTCGATCCCCGCCGTGGTGATTGGCCTGACCCTGTTTATCGTCCTCTCACGCCAGGGGCCAATGGGTGACATGGGTCTGTTGTTTACCCAAACAGCGATGATCATGGGACAATTTTTGCTGAGCATTCCTATTCTGATCGCGATGGCGCATACCTCGTTCCAGGCGGCTGATCGCCGTGCCTGGGAAACCGCGAGAACCCTGGGGGCAAACCGCATCTACGCATTTTTCACTGTCGTCTATGAAATCCGATTTGGCCTGATGGCTGCAATGCTCGCCGCCTACGGTCGTATTATTTCTGAAGTCGGTGCATCGATGATGCTGGGCGGCAATATTGCGCATTACACGCGCAATATTCCAACCGCCATCGCACTCGAAACCAGTAAGGGTAATTTCGCCGAGGGTATTGCACTCGGCGCAGTGCTTCTTTTTCTCGCATTTATATTAAATGCCTTATTGCACCACGTTCAGGGTAAAGGCAGTATTAACCCATGATTGATAACTTCCATTTTAGTTTCCGCGATATATGCAAACACTACCGGCGCAAGTCGATACTGAGTGATGTATCGATCACTATCAGCCATAGCGATTGCTACATCATTACTGGTGAGAACGGGGCCGGGAAAACAACTTTATTGCGAATACTCGCTGGCATCGAGAAACCGGATAGCGTCAGTATCAGGATAAATGACAGCCAAACCATATCCTGGCGCAGCTGCCGGTCGCGCCTGTCGCAATCAATGATGTACCTGCACCAGCAGCCCTATATGTTAAGCGGTAGCCTGCGACGCAATCTTGAATATACGGCAAAGCTGAACCCGGCAATTATTGACAAGAACGACGCTGTTGAACAGGTGCTGCAATGGGCCCGACTCGAGGCGCTCGAGACACAGGAGGCGGTGAGTCTGTCAGGGGGCCAACAACAACGCGTAGCACTGGCACGCGCTCGGCTTCGAAACCCTCAAATCCTGCTGCTCGACGAACCCACTGCCAACCTCGACAGCGATGGCCGTGACAGAACCCTGGTAATGTTAAAGGCTTTCCTGGAAAGCGGTACGGCGGTAGTAATCGCGACCCACGATCCGAATATTTTCACCAACCTGAATGGCCATGCCCTGCACCTCGAAGATCAGAAACTACGCGATAAATCGATAACAGCTTCCAGGATCGCGGATATCTCGGATTACCAGAAATCCCGCGGAATATGAGTATTAATAAACCCGACATTACCGCGGTGATACTCGCCGGCGGCCAGGGCCGACGCATGGGCGGGTTGGACAAGGGCCTGCTCGAATTCGATGGACGCCTGATGATCGAAATTTTAATCGAGCGTTTAAGGGACCAGCAACTCGATATCCTGATTAACGCCAATCGTAACCAGGCGACCTATGAATCCTATGGCTACCCGGTAATCGGCGATGAACTCGAGGATTACCAGGGTCCGTTGGCGGGTTTTGCGAGTGCGATGGCAACCGTAACAAGCCGTTATATATTAACCCTGCCCTGCGACAGCCCAATGCTCGCTAACAATTTTGCCGATCGTTTTATCGAAACCCAGGATCGTACCGAATCACCGGTTTGCGTGGCCCACGATGGCGAGCGTCTGCAACCGGTTTACGCTTTAATCGATACTCGACTGCTGGATAACCTGAAGCTGTTCCTCGGAAGCGACGAGCGCAAGATAGACCGCTGGTACGCACAACATGACTACGCACTGGTCGATTTTTCCGACGATACGGTCATGTTTCAAAATATCAATACACCCGAGGATCAACAACGCATGCAGCAATCCGGTCAGAGATGATAAACCCGGGGATTCCAATAGTCGGCTTCAGCGCCTGGAGCGGTACCGGCAAAACCACCATGCTCAGGCAGGTGATTCCGCAACTGAAGGCCAAAGGCCTGCGAGTCGCGGTAATTAAGCACGCGCACCACCACTTCGATCTTGATCGGCCCGGCAAGGACAGTTATGAATTACGTAAATCCGGTGCCGATCATACGATCATCTGCACCACCACGCGCATGGCCGCGATCACCGAGTTCGCCAGCCCGGAACAGGAGCCATCGCTTGAGCAAATCGTTGCGGGCCTCGATACTGATCAATACGATATTCTTTTAGTCGAGGGTTACAAGCACCTGGCTTTTTTTGCCAAGATTGAATTACATCGTAGTGCGGTTGGTAAGCCATATTTATATCCGCAAGATTCGACTATTGTTGCTCTTGCCTGCGATGAGGCGCCTGCGGAAGCGCCTGGTATTCCGGTGCTGGATATTAATGATCCTGAGGCGATTGCTGATTTTATTTTTGATGAGGTTTATTCTGGGGGTAGATAGTTACTTTCCCCCCTCACCCCTGCCCTCTCCCCTGAGGGGAGAGGGAGTACACATCGTCCCCTCGCCCCTCAGGGGAGAGGGCTAGGGTGAGGGGCAATCTAGAATCTACTCCCCGCAAACCGGACAATGCGGATTCTTCGGCAACTTAACCCCCTGCCATTCCATACTGGCTGCATCAAACAACAATAACCTGCCAATCATTGGCTCTCCCTGACCCGTCAATATCAAAAGGGTTTGTAGCGCCTGCATGGTGCCGATAACACCAACCACCGGACCGAGCACGCCTTCCATTTCACAGGTTTCGGCATTTTCATAGACCTGCGTATAGAGGCATTGATAACAGGGGCCCTGAACCCCGGGCTGGTAATTCATGATCTGGCCTTCGAGGCGAATGGCGGCACCGGTTACCAGAGGTGTTTCGGTTTCTACACAGCAGCGATTCACTTCAAACCTGGTGGGAAAATTATCGGTGCAATCGAGTACGATGTCGACGCCTTCGATGGTCGATTTCAACTCCTCCCCCTCAAGCTGGTAGCCGCTCGTCTCGACTTCGCATGCGGGATTCAGC
>QNFD01000203.1 GCA_003645435.1 Gammaproteobacteria bacterium
CTGAACTAAACGCTTACGGAATTCACTCTTGATTCCAGCATGAAGGCTCCGACTATCTATCTTTTCGCCTTGCTCCTGATGGCTGTATTTTCAGGCAGCGTTATCGCTCAGCAGTCGGAGGATTCGACAGGCTACCACCCGTTTCTAACCGACAAATTTCATCTCGGACTCGGCGGTTTCTGGCCCCAGAAGAGTATGAAACTACGGGTAGACGGTAGTGTTCCGGGAGAAGCAATTGATTTTGAAGAAGACCTTAATTTCGAAGAATCCGAGTCGACTACTTCGCTCAATTTTCGCTGGCGCTACAGTAAAAACTGGTCGCTGTGGGGGCAGTACTGGGCGGTTGATTCTGAAGCATCCGCAATCCTCACTGAAGATATCGAATGGGAAGACGTCATCTTCAAAGAAGGTACATTTGCCAACTCCGGTTCCGATGTATCGATTACCCGGATTTTTCTTGGTCGCTCATTCTGGAAGAGACCCGGGCATGAATTCGGCGTCGGCGGTGGCATTCACTGGATGAAAATAGATGCTTTTATCGAAGGGCAAATCATTACTGGATCGACGACTGAACTCCACCGTGAGACAGTAGAAACCTCCCTGCCGTTGCCGAATATCGGCACCTGGTACATGTATTCCTGGTCGCCAAAATGGTTGATAGAGGCGAGACTGGACTGGCTGAGCGCCAGTATCGGTAATTATTCCGGGGGATTGTGGCATGCCCAGGGAGGTATTAATTACCAGTTTTCCAGAACCTTCGGTGTTGGTCTGGCCTATAGTAACTTCACACTTGACCTGGATGTCGACGAAAGCGACTGGCGCGGAGGTATTGAAACCCAGCAACATGGCCCGCGACTGGAATTGACCGCGAGTTGGTAACAAGCCCGCATATTGCATCAAGCCAGGTGCCACCCTGGTGCAATTAGAACTCGAAATTATAATGATTCGTGATATCAATGACGAGCCGAACCCAGCAATATTCTTCTCAGTTTTTCAATCTACTAGTACACTTGGGGTATGAATCATTTTCAGCAAAAGTTCGACCCTCGGGTGTGGGAAGTGGTCGCCAATATACCGCCGGGGCAGGTAATGGCCTATGGTGAAATCGCCCGCGCGGCTGGATATCCTCGTTACTCTCGCATGGTGAGTGCTGCAATGAGTCGTTCACCAGAATATCTGCCCTGGTTTCGGGTAGTCAGGTCCGATCGAACCCTTGCTTTCGAGTACGGTTCTCCGGCGTATCGTGAACAGTCACAACTACTGAAACTGGAAGGTGTTCGCTTTGATGGCAATAAAGTCGTCACTGTCGATCCTGTAACCAGTCTGGATAAAATGTTGTGGGGTCCGAGGGACTGAGCGTCTGCCGGATACTTAGTAAATTGCAGTTTGCTGAATATTTTAAACCACTGCCGCGGTTATGCTTACTGTTTTCCGGCATCGTCATTTATAGCATTTTCATTACTACCGCACAGGCGAACGAGTCGCTGTTCGGTCGCCCGGTATCCGAATTCGAAGTACTTGGTAATGAAAAAACCCAGGCGAGATTCGTTATCAGGTGGTCCAGAATAAAAATCGGTCAATCGTTAAACCAGGCCATGCTTGATCTGGCGCGTCAGAGAATACTGAATAAGGAACTCTTCAAGGAGGTAACCGTAAAAGCCGTGGCCAGCGGAGACAAGGTCAAGATTGTCATCACCCTCGTGGAAAAACGCTATGCCCTGATACTTCCCCGCCTAAGTCGTAATGCCGATGGTGATATTAAAGTTGGATTGCAATTAAGCATGGACAATCTCAACGGTGGTGATCAAAGCTTGCGCGTATTAGTCGAGAGAGGAGAAGCAAGTACCGGTGAAGAGTCTTCCCGCTATCGAATCGGGTACAGAATACCCCAGTACAGCCAGCCATACGAATACTACGTGGCGTTCGGCCAGGAAATCGCTAATACCGAAGATGCAGCCACTGGATTCACCAATGAGGTCTACGACGATTTTATTTCATTCTCGGTTTCGCGCGAATGGTACGTCGCCAATCTTCCCCGGTCACTAAAGCTGTTTACCGGTTTCACCTACCAGCGGGTTGACTTGCGTGAGCCCTACCCCGAGGAACTCGATGGAATCGAACCCGGCAAATACAATCGCATTAATCTGAATCTTGAATACGACGGTATTAACTATGAATTATACCGTCGCACGGGCCGGCACTACTTCTTCACCTATCTACAGGGTCTGGAGGCTCTGGGTTCAGACTTTGATTCTCGCCAGTTTGAAATGGACGCACGTTTCTATCAGCCGATAAACGAGCTGGATAATTTTAATTACCGGCTTTTCATGGGCCTGTCACACAACACCCCGTTTAATAATGAGAATTACGGTATTGGCAGTTCGAAAACAATTCGTGGAATTGATAAAGGTTCTTTTACCGGAGATGCCTTGATATTCGGCAATTTTGAATATGTAAAAGGCTTTAAAAAACACCGGAAATTTCGCACCAGCGCTTTTATTGATATAGGCAATGTCTACGAGGATATAAAATCAATCGATATTAGCGATTTACGCGTTGGCGTAGGTGTGGGTGTACGCTGGAAGGCGGTATCCTTTGTGAGGACCGATCTGGTTGTAGATGTCGGCTACGATATTGATACCGGCAATGTCAAATTTTATGCCGGTACCAGGTTGAACTTTTAAACAACCTGGATAATCTATTAAATTCTGGCTGGTGAATTAAATTTTGGCAACACGTTAAATTTCAGCATTAAAGCTGATAAAGTTCGCAGTCAATTGCTCGCTTCAATCATACAAAACCCTTATTTAAGCGGCACTATACGAAGTAACATTTACAAAAGGAAATACCATGAGTGATAAATTTGACTATGATTTGATTGCCCTCGGCGCCGGAAGTGGTGGTTTATCGGTAGTAGAGCGCGCAGCAAGCTACGGGCAGAAATGTGCGGTTGTCGAACAGGGTAAGATGGGGGGCACATGCGTCAACGTGGGATGCGTTCCGAAAAAAATCATGTGGTTTGCTGGCAATCTTGCCCATATGCTCGACGATGCCAAAAGCTATGGTTTTGATGTTAAGAATCGGGGCTTTGATTGGGCCCAGCTAGTTGAGAAACGCGAGGCATACATCACCGGAATTAACGACTGGTATCATGGGTATCTTAAAGATCTGGGGATTGATGAAATTACTGGCAGTGCCAGTTTTGTCGACGCCCATTGCATCGAGGTTGCTGGTAAACGCTATACTGCCAGGCATATTGCCATTGCGACTGGCACCAGGCCGACTATACCGGAAATAGCGGGCGCCGAGTTTGGTATTACTTCGGATGGTTTTTTTGCCCTGGGCGAACGACCCGATCGTGTCGCTATAGTCGGTTCCGGATATGTAGCTGTCGAGTTCGCCGGGGTGCTCAATTCACTCGGAACTGAAGTCACCCTGTATTTGAGAAAATCCCATGTTCTGGGTCACTTCGATTCTTTCCTGAGTAATATGCTCTTTAAGGAATTACAAACTGCAGGGATAAAACTGGAGACCGAAAATCAAATTCGAAGCATCGTAAAGCAGGATGACGGATTACTCACGATCGAAGATATAAAAGACCAGACCCGGAAGGACATCGACCAGGTAATTTTTGCGATTGGCCGTAACCCTGACCACGGCTCGCTTAAAATCGAGAATTGCGGCGTCGAACTGGATCAACGTGGTTACATAAAAACCGATCTTTACCAGAACACCAGTGTAAAACACATCTTTGCCCTGGGTGATATCACCGGGCGGGCACCATTGACCCCGGTCGCGATCGCTGCCGGTCGCCGCCTCGCGGACCGACTTTACGATGGTCAAAGCGACCGACATCTTGATTATAAAAATATTGCCACCGTTGTTTTCAGCCATCCCCCTATCGGTACCGTTGGTTTAACCGAAGAGGCAGCGATCGAGAAACACGGCGATTCAATCAAGATATATCAAACCGAGTTTACCGCGATGTTTAATGCCATCAGCGATCACCCGGTGCCAACCGCGATGAAACTGGTTTGCCTCGGTGAACAAGAGCAGGTAATCGGATGCCACATCATTGGCCCCGGTGTCGATGAAATGCTACAGGGATTCGCGGTAGCTATTCGAATGGGTGCTACCAAGAAAGACTTCGACGACACGGTCGCGATTCATCCGACCAGTGCAGAAGAACTCGTAACCATGCGATAGCAAGCAAATCAAGGGGTCAAATCAAGGGGTCAGACTCGTTGATAATAAAGGTCGAGAGTTTAAGCCCTTTGGTTTGAATATCAACGAGTCTGACCCCTTGATTTGTTGCTTATGATGAGCTGGAATAGTCTTGCGGTATGCTTGTATGGTTCACGGTCCGTCAGCGCAAACTCGAGTTTTTTGAGTTTTTCGTATACCTCGGCGTCTTCTTTTGCTTCGTTTGTACCCCAGTAGTTGTACATACAGCGTATGCCGTAATGCTTTTCTACCCGATAGTTCTTCTGCTCAAGCCATATTATCAGTTCATCGGCACGGAACTCGTGCATGTCCACACCAAATACCGGACTGTATTGTTGTTCCTGGTCGAGTAACTCGTAGGCCTCGTCCAGATCCTCATCCAGAAAAGCGGCCTGGTAGGACAGCGAGTATTGATTGGGTACAATCAGGGACAAGATACCGCCCGGCTTTAAAACTCTGAAAAGCACATCAAGCAAGGGCTCGATATCGTCAAAGAACTGCGCCACGTTGTGGCAGAGAATCATATCAAACTCATCTTTGTTGAATTTCTTGCCAACATTCAGAATATCGATCGAATGGGTGCGCACTCGCCCCGAAACACCTGCAAGCGCGGCATTTGCATTGGCGTCATCGAGCATTTTTTGCGAAGTATCGACGATATCGAGCTGGTGGTTCATGCGCGCCAATGCCAGGCTATCCAGGCCATTGCCACCACCCGCATCGAGTATGCGCAACGGCGGTGAGTCTACCGGGATATGCTTATTCAGATTATTTTCAACCAGTTCATAACTAAATTTTGCCCAGGTTGTTTTCTGTTCGGCTTTCCATTCGGCTACGCTATTTTCGAATGAATCCTTTTGTCTTGCGATTCGCAAGGCATGCTTCAGGTCTACTTTGCCCGTATACAGGGCTTTGCCTATGATGACGCCGTTAATACCGTCATTGTTATAACATTCAAGTACATCCTCAAGACTACCGATACCACCGCCTACAATAATATTGAGTCCACTAATTCGCGCGAGTTCGATAGAAGCATCAAGATCAATACCGGTCATGGAGCCATCCAGATGAATGCTGGTATGTATTGCTGATGTAACGCCCAGTTGGCGCATTTGAATGGCCAGGCCGCTTGCCTGCACACTGCTTCCGGCGCGCCAACCATGAATTTGAACTTCCCCTTCCGCGTCCGTATCAATTGCTAAAACTATAGAATCGCTGCCGTATTCGGCGATGGCGTCGGCCATTAACTGAGGATTATTTACCGCGGCAGTACCCAGTATGACCCGTTTAATTCCCGATTTCATCGCCCAGTGCACGTCATCCATGCCGCGAATGCCTCCACCAAACTGGATATTGACGTCTAGTTGGCAAATTTTTTCTATCAGGGTCCAATTATTGGA
>QNFD01000204.1 GCA_003645435.1 Gammaproteobacteria bacterium
CAAATATACGTGCGGTAAAAGGGATCCATGTATTCCTGGATCTCGGCGTAACCCATGTTCATCGGTATTCCGCTTGCACGCCGCCGCTCCATTTCACGCTCACGGGGAGACTTGTAGCGCTCTGGAAAGTTCTCGACATGCATGGCGTTATAGACCAGCCCCTCGATTAGCGCCGAGGCCAGGGGCACTTCTATATACTCGCCTGTGCCGGTTTTTTCACGCTTGCCAAGCGCGAGAACAGCTGCGGTCGCGCCAAGAGTGGCAGCATAGGCCGAGGCCAGCGGCAAGGGTGTAAATGACGGGTTAATCCCCATCAAAACCCGGCTCAATCCCATATCGGTGAACTGGCCCGAAGCAGCAGCGACTACTCCCTCGTAGGCTTTAATCACACGACGCTCCGCATCACCCGAAGAGAATCCGGGCAAGCTTAGATAGACCAGGGCCGGGTTGATTGCCATCAATTTGTCCGCACCCAGACCGAGACGATCCATCACACCGGGGCGGAAATTTTCCACCAGCAGATCGGCCCGTGCCGCCAGCTCCTGTGCAGTTTCACAACCTTCTGCGGATTTCAGGTCAAGAACGATTGATTTCTTACCGCGACCGAGGATCGCGTTTGCCTGATCGCTCCACCGGGGACCTTCAGGAGGATCTATACGTATCACTTCCGCGCCCTGGTCGGCGAGCATCATGCCAACCGCGGGCCCTGCAATATAATGGCCAAAATCAAGCACCCGAAGGCCTTTTAACGGCAAGTCTTTGTTCATGAATAACTATCCTACAGGATCATGCATGCGAGCGGATTATAGAGATAAGTATCCACCCAGAAAAATGATAAAATTCGATCGCTACCATCACCTTTATCGATTATCCGGCGAGCATTTTTTTAACCCATAAATCGTATAAAGGAAACGTAGAATCGTAGGGTGCAATAACCAGAGGGCGTTGCACCTTACTGCTCTATAACCGTTCTGCGTCACCCGTAATTGCAGCTTCTACAGCTGTCCAAAACTGGCTCTCTATCATCTCGGTTTGCTGTTGGCGCAGGATTTCTTCAATTGATTCAAGTGAACGGACCGGTTTATGGCCTACTACTGCAAGACCACCAGTGGTATTCGCCGACTCATTTTGTAAATACTGCGGAGCATATTCAAATTGAAATTGTTTAAAACCAACAGACCGGTCATGATCACGGTCAATTGGCAACTAACCTACAGGTAACTACCGATGAAAAATACGATCGTACTAATTGGCTGCGGCAACATGGGTTTTGCAATGCTGACAGGATGGCTGGGAAAATACCCTGAGCTCGATGCTCATGTTGTTGAACCGGTCGCATCACTGCATCAACGCGCACAGCAAGCAGGGGCCAGAGTGGTTGCCGAAATAGCGAATTTGCCGGCTGAGCTTGTACCGAAACTGGTTGTCCTTGCCGTCAAACCGCAGATGATCGATGGCGTCGCCGCGCAATGCCAAAATTTGGCTGCGAGCGGTGCAACTTTTGTTTCTGTCGCGGCGGGCGTTACGCTTGATCGAATTGCACAGGCGCTGTCCCGCCCGGCGCCGCTTATTCGCTGTATGCCCAACACGCCGGCCTCGATAGGCGCCGGCATGATGGTGTTGACTGCGCGTAGTGACGTGTCGGCAGAAACCCGCGATTTTGTAGAGTCACTGTTTGCTTCGTCGGGTGAGGTAGCCTGGAACGACGACGAATCCCTGATGGATGCGGTGACGGCTATTTCAGGCTCCGGGCCGGCCTATGTTTTCTATTTTATCGAAACCCTGTCCGAGGCTGGAGAAAAGCTCGGCCTGACCCGCGAAATTGCGCGGAAGCTGGCCCTGCAGACAGTGCGTGGCGCCGGCCAACTGGCCGCTTTATCCAACGATAGTCCGGCAGTTTTGCGCGAACAGGTCACCAGTCCGGGTGGTACAACGGCAGCCGCCCTGAAGGTGTTGATGGCTGATGATGGATTATCAGCACTGGTTTTCAAGGCCGCCACTGCGGCGCGAGATCGTAGCGTGGAACTGGGTAAAGCCAATTAACCCGTATATTGTACGGGCGCCGTTTAATCCCCGGGCCGAAGAGGTGCGGGGCTAGTCGTTTTCATCGCAGGGGCTCAGCCGTCATGCCGATATCCCCGGCATAATCAGGGATTCGGACCCGAACGATTATATACTCTTCGGATTTGGACGGCCTAAATATCCCTTATAGCCAGCTTTCCCTCCATATCCGGTATTCCGCCGGACGCAAACGGTAGCGTGCAATATTTCCCTCGTGAAGGCTCATGATTTCCGTCTCCACTATCTCGATAAAGCGCGCCCGGTCCGCTTGTGGCACTTCCTCTGCAGCTCGCTGCTGGATAAAGATCGCTGCGGACTTATTATCCATAACGCCACGAACGATTACGGCGACGATTTCCGCCATCATCGGTCGATAGCTCAGGCGAAAAGGATCCGGCTCTCCCAGAGACTGGCGCACGGCCGAATAACGCGCGCCCGAACGCTCATAGGCCCACACGAAAAGGTCACGAAGCAGGTCAACACGATTGAGTTCATAGACACCCAGAATACCGTCGATATATGCCTGGTTGGGAACATCAACAAAGGAGAGGGGGCTCAGGTTTTCACGAATCAGCGGGATATTTGCCGCCAGTCGTGAAACGCGCTTGTTCACATCCTCGAATGCCTGCAAATATGAGAGATGCACCAGGGCGAAGAAGGCCTGTTCAAACGGATCGTCAATCGCCGCGGCAGTATCGAGTACTTGCTGGAAGCATTCATCGATCAGTTGCGGTACTTCCAGTGGGTGATAAACAGTACCATCAATGCCGACTGGAATGGAACGCAAACGCCCGCAGGCCTGTGGGTCGGCAAGCAAATTATCAGACAGCAGAGCATGCAGGTTGAGGATTGTATATCGATTGAAACCAGTCTCCACGGCCTGCTCGACCAGGAACTCGATGGCAGCCTTATGGTTGATAATCATCTGCGCTTCCAGTGCATCTCTACCTTCGGCAAACTCACCTAGTTCCAACAAGCGTTCGGTTTCGAGCAGCGAATAGGTATTACCTTCCAGACGGCTAGAGTTCCACGACAGGTCAATCAGCAGGCGGCTGTAAATCTTCCGCACATAAGTGCCGGCTGGTCGCAGGCCATCCGGTGAACGCCCCAGACCGTGCAGATGCTGCCGGGTTTCGACCGGTAAATAAAGGGTTTCGTTGGGCCTGTACGCATCGAGAAATGCCCGCTGGTATCCGGCTGGATTCCTATTCTGGATCGGTGAGCGGACAATTTGTTTAATCATCACCGCCGCGGGGGAAATGGGTGGATAAAATGCAATCCGGGCCGGATGCCCTTTAATTTCAAGTTTAGCGGACGAGGCGTGAATTACGACATCCTCCGAAGGCATTCGATAGTGCCGCCCCTTGCCACGCCCCTCGGCGCGAAGTCGTTTCTGCGCGATCAGGCGTTCCAGGCGGCGCTGCAGCATCCGGGGTGGAAGATCAAATGCCAGCCCATCACGAATCGTCCCGACCTTTACCCCATCGGAATGCGCCGCCACGATCTCAACAATGGCCTCAAGCTCTTGTTTGGGAATTTTCTTAGGCATACGTCATATTATATGTCGCAAAACATATTTAAGCGACGTATAAATATTTTTTTGACGGGTATATGCTGTATTTGTCGTTGAAATAGTATTAAGTGTCGTAAAACCTGGGGAGACAGCGCCGATTCATGCTATTTTTGGAGTCGGTAACAAATGAGAATTAGAAGCATTTGTCACCGACCCTTTTATCGTTTAATCAGGTTCTGGAGGGCTAGCCCCCAGGTCGCTCGAAGGCGGCCGGTGCTTCCATACCCCGGTTTCCTGTTCGAACGCCCAGGCCAGCCTGAGCACATCCCAGTCGTGGTCGCGTCGTCCCATAATTTGCAATCCTACCGGCAATCCGTCCGGAGTAAATCCGCCGGGAACGGTTATCGCCGGCAAGCCCAGTAACGGGGCGACATCCAGCGCGATCCAGTTCATCGCGCTTTCGGCTTCCGGATCGTCGATAGCATAGGGCTTCATAAAATGCGTTGGCCAGACCAGAAATTCGTATAACTCAAGGCATTCTGAGACCCGGTGGCCAAGTGCTGCCCTTTGTGCCTTTGCATGGGTGATTTCGATTGCGGACAGCCGATTCGCGCGTGCCTGGCCAGCTTCCAGTAATGGCGATAAATCATCGGCTTTTCCCCGGGCAAGCGCCGCATCGATTTCTTCCTTCATTATCATTGTCTTCAATGTGAGCAGCGTTTCCGATGCGCCCATGACCTGCGGACTGGTTTCGGTGATATCACACCTCAACGATGCGAACACATCGAAGCTCTCGTTGAATACATCGGCGACTTCAGGATCAACTTGTGCGAAACCGAGATCAGGGCTCCAGGCGATTCGCGTGTTTTTGTGGTCCACACGCAGATCTTCCGATGCGTTGACTAACTCCTGTTCAATGCTCAATGAACTGCGGGCGTCGGGTCCTGCAACCGCACGCATAAACAAAGCGATATCTGCGACGGTTCTGGCCATTGGGCCGTGTACATTAATTTCGTCAAACCTGGCGTTGCCGTTTAGCTTCGGTATTCGGCCGGGAGAAGGTCGAAATCCGACAACATTGCACCACGCGGCAGGCGATCGCAACGATCCTGCCACATCACTGCCATCGGCCAGTGCCAGCATTCCACATGCAAGTGCGCTCGCGCCGCCACCGCTACTACCGCTACAGGTTTTGCTAGAGTCGTAAGGATTTAGTGTCGAACCAAACAGGCTGTTGGTGGTTTGCCCGCCATAAGAAAGTTCGGGCAAGTTGGTTTTGCCAACCATTATCGCGCCGGCTGCCTGGTGGCGCTCGACAATCAGGTCGTCAAATTCTGGAATGTAGTCCTTATACAGCGATGACCCCCAGGTCGTTCGAATTCCCCGGGTTCGTAAATTGTCTTTCACTCCTATCGGCAGGCCGTGTAGGAGCCCTTTGTTCTTTTTACAATCGGCCTGCTTTGCGCTTTCGAAGGCCTGTTCACGGGTGAGCGTCACAATCGCATTCACAACAGGATTAAGCCTGTCGATCTGTTCCATATATGTGCTCAACAGTTCAACCGCACCTAGCTGCCGGCTGTGGAGTAAACTCGATAACTCGGTTGCAGGCTTAAAACACAATTCGCTCATGAATGTTTCGCCATCGTTTTATCCCCAGCGGGGAGAGGGAGTATTTTAGGCCCCTCTCCCCTCTGGGGCGGTGCGACGTCTCGCGAGGGTTAGGGTGAGGGGTTTTTCCATGAATCATCCTAACCAACAACAATCACGCCGCAACCGGCGCCCAGGCAATCGCCGCTACACGTCGGAAATTTTCACCGAGAATACCTCGAATTTGAATATCGCTGAATCCATGATCATTCAGACAGTCTACGAGGCCGCGCAACTGTGACGGGGCGGCGTGTTTGATGCCTGGCGTATCGTAGCGTTGGCCGGCGGGCCAGAAGTCGGGGCGACTGCTCAGGATAGTACCGATATCGATACCGGTATCGGGCGAGTAATCGAAGCCCAG
>QNFD01000205.1 GCA_003645435.1 Gammaproteobacteria bacterium
GTTAACCCTGAGCACTGAATCTGAATTTCAGATCAAGCAAATGACGCCGATTCTGAAAGAAAAAATGTCGAAACGCGGCATCGATGTCAGCTGTCTCGAATTTTCCGACATTGTCGAAATGAATAAAAGAGCACGCCAACAGGTGCTGGTCCGGGAAGGACTGGATAAGGACCTTGCGCGCAAGATCGTCAAACTCATCAAGGACTCGAAATTAAAGGTGCAGGCGTCAATCCAGGGTGAGCAGGTGCGCGTCAACGGCAAGAAGCGAGACGATCTGCAACAGGTTATGAAGCTGCTGAAAGAAGCCAATCTCGGCATACCTTTGCAGTTTAATAATTTTCGGGATTAGATCAGGAAGAGGCAATTCCCGCTTCCGAGCAAATCATCCAGGCCCCGAGTCCATCGTCATACCGGCCTCCGAGCCGGTATCCAGTGTACCCATCTACAATCTCTAAATGGATACCGGGTCGAAGCCCGGTATGACGTTATTTTATTATTTCGGCTACAGCCGTATCATTAGTTTTTTGTAACTTGTGTGAATCCGGTGCTCGGTTAAAATTCCTCTCTGGATAGTCAGAACTTATTGGCGTCTAGCTGTGTTGTTGCTTAGATAAACATCGAAACGAATGGTTTTTTGTTTGTAAACCAGGTCCGGGGCCAGGCTCGAAATGGGTTGGGATTTAGCGGGCCGTTTCACCACGACGCGGGTTTTCGCTTTCTCCAGGGCCAGTTCGAAACATTGCTCAATATCCTGGTTGTCGGTTAAATGTTGCAGGATTTGCATATCCTTGGCTGGTTTTGCGGTCGACTTATGATCGGGAAACATCGGGTCCAGGTAAATGCAGTCGAAACTGCCTGCAAGATCATTGCCGAGCAGGAAATCGACACTACTGGTGTGAATGAGCTCGATGCGGTTGGCCGCCGCCGAGGTGGAACTGATCAGTCGCGCGCAATTCAGTGAATGAGCACTGATATTAAATACCAGCTCATTTTGCTCCAGCATGGTTACGCTTAGCCCGTGATGAGCAAGAATAAAACTATCGACACCCCAGCCCCCGGTCAGGTCCAGTAGATTTTTGATACTGTGCTGCCTGTTGTTGCAGGATTTTACCAATGCCTGCCCCGGTTGCCGCACTCTTTTCAAGAACTGGGCTTCGCTATACGAATGCCTGAACTCCAGTGTATCGGGAGATTCATGCCATTTAATAATGACGCCATCGTCAACAATGGCGAAGTCACTATTACCGCTGCTAATGCTGTTCAGGTGATTTAGAAATGCAACTTCCTCGCTCATCGCGGTTGCCCCCGTCATGATCAATAATGCGGTGGCTTTTCAATTTCGCCAAACTCAGCCGGCAGTTCTGATTTAAGTTCCTGGTAGCGTTGGTCAAGCGCTTTCAAGTCGGAACTGAGATTGCTGATTTGACGGGATTGCCGGGCGACGATATCGCTTAGAGACTGGATCGTATGTTCCTGCTCTGAAAACAATATTTCGAGCCGGGTCAGTTGTTCGGTGATGTTAATATTCGACATAAAATTCAATTACTTGGTGGTAGCATGGATTATTACGGCAGTCACCTTAAAGGTACTAGATGGATGCCTGCCAGGCTGGTGCAAAACTGTGAAATAGTTTATACCTGCGGGGCGCATTGTTTGCTATCGCGCGCCAGCATAATCTATGGCATTATGTCATTTGCAAGTGATTGATAGCAACATCCTATGCCGATAGACCGTGAAGGGGATTTCAGAAGTACAAAGCCCCGATAATACCTAAACAAGAGGTTCCTCGTGAGTGATTCACAGATTGACACAATTGCAGAAATTGCCAAAAAAGTTTCGGCCGAAAATAATCGCCGGTTTAGAATGGAAGAAACGATTAACGAACTATTGACCGAGCGTCAGGAAGTCCTGGTTGCGATGTGTGAATTGGCCGAAATGGAATCGAAAGATGTGGACGCCGAAGCGGTTATCGAATACCTGAAGACTTTCAGTCAAACCCTGGTTGATTATACCGCGCTCGGTCATTTTGAAATCTATGAACGCATCATCGATGGCAAGGAACGCCGCGTAAAAGTTAATCGAGTAGCAGATCAGGTTTATCCATCGATATCCACGACCACGGAGTATATCGTCGAATTCAACGATAAATACGATGGCGCCGATGACCTCGAGAGCCTGACTAATCTCTATAAAGACCTGTCGTTTATCGGCGAAGCAATAGCCCAAAGAATTGAATCAGAAGACAAGTTATTAAATGAAATGACCAGTTAGTAATTTGAGGCTGCCCCTCGCGAAACGTCGCACCGCCCTAACCCTCGACAATCGCTCCTGCATTGTTCTACCACCGGGACGCCGGACCGCTACATCCATGTAGGCGTCTCCCCGGAGGGGAGAGGGAACTACAATACTCCCTCTCCCCGTTGGGGAGAGGGCAGGGGTGAGGGGGAAATCGTTCACGGCAGCACCAATTTAAAGGGTTTAACACTCACAGCATCGTAAACGCCACTAACCAGGTAAGGGTCCTCGTCGGCCCAGCTCTGGGCCAGTTCCAGTGAGTCGAATTCAGCCACAATTATACTACCGCTAAAACCCGCGTCTCCGGGGTCGCTGCTGTCGATCGCGGGGTTGGGTCCGGCCAGAATAAGCCGCCCCTGATTTTTCAATTCGATGAGTCGGTCGAGATGACTGGGACGCGCGGCTAGCCGGGCTTGCAGGCTATCTTTTACGTCGATTCCGACGATACTGTATAACATTTATTCACTCTCCTTGTCCGAGGAAGGCATATAGCGCGCCAGGTAAAAAGCCTGCGCAAAAACAAAAATGAAAGTCAGTCCGAGTAATCCGAATAATTTAAAATCGACCCAGGTATCTTCGCTGAAATGCAGGCTGAACGGGTCTATCTCGGGTGCCACGAGCACGTTGGCGAGCCCGGAAACGATAAAAAATCCGACCCAGGCGAGGTTTAATTTTGACCATACCCTGGCATCGTCAATATCGAGTGCCTGGCTCATCATTCTCTGTACCAGCGGTTTGTCGCCGATCACCTGGCTGCCCAGGAATACAGCCGCAAACAACCAGTTTATCGCAGTTGGCTTCCATTGTATGAATACGGGGTCTTTCAAGGCCAGGGTGGCGCCACCGAATACCACCAGTAATACCAGGGTGATGAGTGGCATTTTTTCTACTTTTTTTGCAATGACGAGACCCAGGGTAACCTGTATCAGGGTGACGACGATTGCGGTCAGCGTAGCAAGGTAAATCGCGTCGCTGGTCTCACCGGGGCTAAGCGCCATGAATGGCAGGATATCGTTTATGCTAGTGATTAACCCATCCGGCAAGTCCAGGTAAAACTTGTAGACGATAAAAAATAACAGGATAGGGAAGAAGTCGAATAACTGTTTCATGAATGAATCGTTGGATTGGTGGTGGCGAACAGGATTTTAACGCATTCAGGCTCGAGAGGCGGTAATATTTTAAATTAACCTAATTTCTCAACGATTTCGACGACCGGTGAATTTGACCCGGGATACTTCTATGTCGAAGTAACAATTGACCCATAATAACTAGACCCAAAAAAAGGGCCCTCCGAATGGAGAGCCCTTTTAATACTTCTACCCGAGTATTTCTACTCGTTGTACTTCAGTTTCGACTTTAGATTTATTTCCAGTCGTATTTCAGCACTGCCCTGACGATAGTAGCGTCGTCGTCTGAAACGGTGGTATCCGCATCATATGCCTCGACTTCATACCACATGGTGGTTTGACGGCCAACGCTCTGGGTGTAACCCAGTGTGAGTGCTGTTGGGCTGTCTCCAGGTCCGCCGCCTGTGTCCATGTCTAGCATTTCGTAGTGGACATAACCATTTGCGATCTGCACGTCGAATACTATGCTGTTAGCGGTACCGGTAGCGCCAACGCCTTCATTGTCCTGCTGCGCGTAGCCAAGTCCCCAGGTGAACATACCGGTTTCCCAACCTGAAGCGGTAAGACCGACGGTAGGCTCAGAATCAGGATCACCAGCGCCCTGATCATTGCCACGATCCTGTATACCGAGGCCCAGTTTAATTGGGCCGGCCTGAATCGATGCAGCCAGTTCGTAACCATCGAGGTCTTCCTGTTTATCGGAAGCGTCGGTTGAAGAACTGTCCAGGTAAGCAGTAGCACCAACGGCAACCATACCGAAGCTACCAGCATAGGTGATGGCCTGTGCGGTACGGCCGGTGTATGCCAGCATGGCGTCACCAGAACCCCACCAGGGATTATCCAGCGGACCCGAGATGAAATTGTAGTAAGTGTGATAGGTTTGACCCAGTATCACGCTACCCCAGTCGCCTTTCATGCCAACGTAGGCATGACGACGTGTAACGTTAGGACCAGTACCTTCGGTAGCGACACCAAATTCGTAACGGCCAAAACCGGTCAGGCCGTTACCCATGTCAGTTTCACCGCGGAAACCGAAACGAGAGGCGTAACCTCTAACAGTAGTGTTAGATTCACCAGCAGTGTCCAGATATTGCAGACCAACACGAACAGAGCCGTAGAAGCCTGATTCAGCCTGTACAGCCATCGAAGCACCCAGTGCGCCGGCGACCGCAATAGCTATTGCAGAAGATTTTAATTTCATAATGTATTACCCTTTAAAGTTATATTATGTGCTTAAGCGATAAACCAACTAAAATCAGGGGCTTGCAATACATACCCGCACCTGTTTGTTAGCTTATGGCGAAGTATATTAGTTTATTTTGCCACAAAAGCAAGCGCTAAAGCATAAAAAAACAACATTTCTTCAATGTGTTGCAAATTAGCAACAATACTTGATGTAATCCATTGAAATTAATGCTAATGTTCGTTTTTTTTAAACACCGCGAGTGGCTGAATTTTTGACTTAAGAAATCTCTGCAAAGCTCGAAAAATTCGGTCATTGCGAGCATAGCGAAGCAATCTTTCTGTTTAAATTTAGTCGTTAAGAGATTGCTTCGTCACTTCGTTCCTCGCAAAGACGCATTAATCAGAGTTTCCTTAAATAGATATTAGCTAGCCCTGTTCAATTCTCATATTCATTCATCGTATTTAGCTCCCCAGAAACTCCCATGGCACAGTATTTCGAAATTCACGCAGATAACCCGCAAAAACGCCTGATTCAGCAGGCGGTGTCTATCATCGACCGGGGCGGCCTGGTCATCTATCCGACCGATTCCAGTTATGCGCTGGGCTGCCACATTGGCGATAAATCAGCGATGGAGCGTATTCAGCGTATCCGCCGGCTCGATAACAAGCACCATTTTACCCTGGTGTGTAGCGATTTATCCGAAATTGGCAGCTATGCCAAGGTCAGTAATTCAGATTACAGATTGATGAAGTCACTCACCCCGGGGCCTTACACATTTTTACTCAAGGCAACCTCTGAGGTACCGCGCCGACTGATGAACCCGAAGCGCAAGACCATCGGCGTGCGAGTCCCCGACAACAATATCGTGCACGCAATGTTGCTGGAACTCGGTGCGCCAATCATGAGTAGTACGCTGATTCCGGTCGGTGGTGACGAGGCCATGGACGATGCGGGCGAGATCA
>QNFD01000206.1 GCA_003645435.1 Gammaproteobacteria bacterium
CGCGAGCTGTTCAATTTGAGCGGCGTCGTTGATCAGCCCAAGACCCTTCGGCCCAACAACGATACCCAGCAGGATGTAGGCCAGAATAATGGGCTGTTTCAGGTACAGAAACAGGGTCGCAAACAGGGCCGCCCCGGCAAAAATCAGAACAAATTGGAGCAGGATATGATCGAACATTGCTCCGCGCGTACCTCCCTAATTCCTGCCTTACAAATCGTCAAATGACAGGAGTCGCAATATTATATCACTCTCAACAAAAACAGGGATAGACCAGAACAGCGCTTACTTAAGCCTGAAATCACTATAAATCAACAACATTGTCATCCCGGGCTTGACCGATACGTCGGACCGCCGGTATCCAGTAAATCAGCCACTTTTAGTGGCCCTGGATCCCGGCTCGGAGGCCGGGATGACAAGAATTTGGGGTTTAAGTAAGTGCGATTAGGGACAGGCCACGGTTTTTGTCTACTGTTTTTACCTGACGATCAGGCAACTGGTCTCGGCATTGTTGGCAATCTTACGCGAGACACTGCCCAGAACCGTCCCCTTCAGCTTGCCCAGACCCCGGGTTCCGAGCACGATCATGTCCACTTTGCGGCGCTCGGCAAAGCCAAGAATACTGGTCGCAGGATCACCGGTACCGATCGCAGTTTCAACTTTCCCAGCTCCGCCTTTTTCCGCTCTTTCCTTTGCCGTTCTCAGGATAGACTCAGCCACCTTGCGCATGACTTCCTCACGCGCATCGCTAAACGCTTCGAATTTATTGAATTCCAGCTCTGGAATTTCCTGGATTTCAAAGGGTATTTGCATATCGCGAATAACGTGAACTATCAGCAATTCAGCGCTGTGTAGCACGGCAAACTGAACTGCCATTTCCAGTGCACGGTTCGAAGCCGCCGACGCATCGGTCGCAACTAAAATTCTATTGATCATAATTTTATCCTTTTACAGTCATTGGAACGGCCGTGCTACGCCACTCCCAACGCCTTTTTACGTTCACTTGCCCAGGTGCGTAAAATTTGATCCGCGGCAAGTCCGATGAAGGCAACACAGAGGCCGAGGGTAATACCGATGCCGGTTCCCTGTGGATCGGAAATTGCCTTGAGGATGAGTTGCCCCAGATCCTCAGTACCAATAAAGGCGCCGATGATCACCATGAACAACGCAAAAATAACGGTTTGATTGATGCCGAGCATGATATGTGGAAACGCGAGCGGTAATTCAATTGAAACCCAGCGTTGGATTCGGGAAACGCCCATCATCGAACCAGCATCCTGCAATACAGGGGGTACATTTCTCAGCCCTTCAACCGTGTATCGTGTCGCCGGAACCAGGGCATAAACGATTGCGGCGATAATCACCGAAGTATCGGTAATTCCGAACAGCATAATCACCGGAATCAGGTAGATGAACGATGGAAAGGTCTGGAAGAAATCACAAATAAACAGAATCACCTTGGTGGAGGTCGAGTTTTGCGCGCACAAAGACCCGACCGTGACACCGATGACTGTCGCGGCGATGACGGCAAAAGACGTCATATAAGCGGTAATCAAGGCTCGGTCCCAGAAATCTGAGAAGGCAATAAATAGGAGAAAGCCACCAACGATGAGCGCGGAACGGATACCCGTCAGGATGTAAGCCGTACCCATGACCAGTAAGAAAGTAGCGGCAACCGGCATGCCAAGATAGGCCTCTTTCATCGGCACCAGTACATGCACGATCAGAACTTCGTTAAAGGCTTTTAAACCGTAAAAGAATGTATCCCAGATCCAGTCGACCGCTGCTTGCCAGATGGGTGCAGTGGTGATCCCTTTGTTATGCGGGACGATATACAGATAATTGAAATCTTCGGCAAATATCGCTTTGCCAATAGTGGCAAGAATCACACCCACTACGAATATGGCGAGGCAAATCAGCGAGAATTTATGACGCTGAACAAAGCTGAGATCAGCAAAATAATCAGTCTGCTTGTTGGCCCAGGCCAGGGACATTTTATCCAGCAGCACTGCAATCAAGACGATGCAAAGACCGATTTCGAGACCTGATCCAATTTTTAACGAATTTAGTGCAATCATCAAATTTGAACCCAGACCTTGCGCACCGATGAACGACGCGATTACCGTCATCGCCAGGCATTGCATGACGACCTGGTTGACTCCAATCAAAATATCGCGCCTTGCTGTCGGCACCTGTACGCGTAACAAAAGCTGAAAACGGTTACAGCCATTCATCAATCCAGCATCGACGATATCGGGAGAGATGTTTTTAAGTCCCAGCATCGTCAGACGTACCATCGGTGGCGTTGCAAAGAATATGGTCGCAATCGCGGCGGCCTGATCGCCGACACCGAATAAAACGATAACCGGGACCAGATAAGAGTAGTGTGGCATGGTCTGTGCCACATTGAGCAATGGGTTGAGAGCGACTTCCACCCACTTTTTCTTGTAGCCCCATATTCCCAATGCCAGGCCAAGCATGACCGATACTGGCGCTGCAATCAGCACGAAGGAAAGCGTTTGCATGGAAGGCTCCCACTGTCCAAATATGCCGATATACCCGGTCGAAAACGCGGCCAGAATGGCAAGACCCTTACCTTGAAGTTTGTAACCCAGCACGATCGCCCAGCCTGCAATCACTGTCCACGGCAATGCCGGCCAGACAGCCCAGGGGTTTTTGCCGATAAAATCCCAGCTGGTAAAAGCGACGATTGTTTTCGTGCCGCCGAGAAAAAGTTCGCGCACGAAAGTAATAACGAATAGAAACGAGTTCGAAATGCTGCGCGTAATCTCTCTGAACAAAGGCTTTTCTTCGAATTCTTCGATATCAGGGTCATATACATCAATCGGAAACCATTCGAACATGACAAATTGCACGGCATCATTGATGATCCCTGGAAGGCCGCTAAACAATGCGGGTAATCGCCACAGATAATTTGACTCGGACGGCCCGATGATGAAGCACAATGCAAAAAACACAGCCAGCAGTATGGCGAACTGTTTCGGTGTTGAGAGTTTTGTTATGAGATTCATGTATGGGATCAGTCCTGGGCTGTCGCCTGGGATCTGCCTCCAAATAGAACATTGATCACGTGAGACGAATGCAACACGCCGACTAATTCATTTTTGCCATCAACCACACCAACCGGTTTATCCGCGCTTAAAATAGATTCCGCAACCGTTTCAATGATCGCATCTTTTGGAACCCTGAGGTCGCCCAGTTCTTCAGAGCTGTTGTAGGAATCCATGACCGATTCTATTTTCAGAACTTTTTCCCTGGGGACTTCCGCGGTAAATTTACGCACGTAGTCCGTTGCCGGATTCATCACGATATTGGCCGGCGTATCCAGCTGTTCGATAACACCCTCTTTCATAATTGCGATTCGATCGGCAAGGCGCAGTGCTTCATCGAAATCATGGGTGACAAACAAAATGGTTTTATTCAATACGGCGCGTAAGCGGATGAATTCGTCCTGCATCTCTTTACGGATTAACGGATCGAGCGCTGAGAAAGGTTCATCCAGAAACCAGATATCCGGTTCAACCGCCAAAGAGCGGGCGATTCCAACTCGTTGCTGCTGACCGCCGGATAATTGTCTCGGGAAATAATTCTCGCGCCCGCCGAGGCTTACCAGGTCAACCATCTCCATCGCGCGTTTAATGCTGTCATCGGTGCTCATCCCTTTCACCTGCAACGGGAAGGCAATATTTTCCAATACGGTTTTATGCGGGAGTAAGCCGAAACTCTGGAAAACCATTCCCATTTTGTTGCGGCGAAGTTCGATCAGCTCCTTGCTATTCATTGCCAGCACGTTTTCGCCGTCGATGAATACTTTTCCAGCGGTGGGCTCGGTTAAGCGGGATATGCAGCGCAGCAGTGTTGACTTGCCCGAACCGGAAAGCCCCATCAGTATTAACAATTCGCCTTTATGAACTTCGAAGGAGGCATCATTGACGCCGACCACACAGCCTGCTTCAAGGAAGGCCTCAGCATTAACAGTGCCTTTTGAGTTTTCAAGCACCATATCGGCGTTGTCACCAAAAATCTTGAAAACCGATTCACATTTTATGATCGGCTGTGCGCTACCGTTGGTCTCGCTATGATTAGTCATGTTGCTCCCCGGCTTACTTATAGCGTCGAAAGGTTGACGCCTATTATTGTGTAATCAAGATACACTATGCCCAAAAAAATCCCCCCCTCTAAACTTTGGGGTCGAGGGGGGAATCAGTTTCAGCTATCTATCAGTAATACTACGGTTATTGAAAAGATATCTTAATTAGTTACCCGCACCTAGTGTTGATACTGTCCAGGGCGTCCAGACATCTTTGTTGTCTGCCAACCATTTTTTCGCAGCGTCTGCATGAGTCAATCCATCAACGTCAACCAGAGCAGCCATTTGGCCGATGTGGGTTTTGTTGAATGTCAGTTTTGAAAAGGCAGCGTAGGCCCTGGGGTGGGTTTTCGGGAACTTGTAGTTTGCACCTTTTTTCAACCAACCTGTTGGTGAACCACAACCAGTTGTTTCCAGGCTACCGCCATCAGCAAGTCTGCAACCGTCGGCATAGGCTGGGAACTCGATAAAGGTGAAACCTGTAGCATCGGTGAAGTTAGGTGACCAGTTGAATATTACGGTACCGCGGCCTTCTTTTTCAGCGGCTTTCAATTCAGTCCACAAGGCATCAGCAGCACCAGCAAATTTTACAGTCCATGTGTCATCTAAACCCAGACCTTTAAGTCGGTTTGGCATAACGTCGCCATGCCAACTCTGTGGGCCTTCCAGCCAACGACCTTTACCTGCTGAATCCGGGGTCGCAAATGCCGCATGACAATCTTTCAGCGCTTCCCACTTTGGCAGCCCTGGACAAAGTCCTTTTTCAATGACCCAGTTTGGAACGCCCATTTCTTCTTTGGTCACTACGTCATGGGTGCCTGCATCAATCAGGCCACCTTTTTCCATCGCATTGTAATAGCCATTTTGCATGGTGGATTGCCACACTTCATGCACGATGGTGATATCGCCTGCGCGAACTGCTTCAAAGCTTGCCTGGTTGTCTACTGGCAAATATTCAACTTTGTCGCCCATGCTTTCGAACATGCCACCGATCACGTGGGCCATTACGATCTGGCTTGACCAGTTCTTGATTGGAATTTTGATTGGTTTGCTGCTGTCAGCGGCGATTGAGGCGCCTGATACCGATACTAGGGCTGCAAAGGTCGCGGAAAGCACGAACCTTGTAGAGTTAAGATTATTGAATTTCATATTATCCTCCTCAGGACTATATATTTAGTAATTAGAGTTGACTGCCACATCGGTAATGCGCCCAGCCATCATTCCAGTTTTCTTATTAAAATCTGAAACTGAATATTGCCTACCGTTTTTCTTCGGCATCAGTAACACGATCCAATTGTAAAGTGCGATTAAGAACTGTGGATTTTGAATTGTTAACAGGAATGGTAATCAGTTAACATTTTTTAACAGCTCATACATAATGCGCGAGCCTGACAGGTTGTAAACAATCAAAATGCGGGTCGAGA
>QNFD01000207.1 GCA_003645435.1 Gammaproteobacteria bacterium
ATCCAGTTGCACGGATTCGCCAAGTTGCAATCCACCCAGGTAATGAACCTGTTCGTTGGCAAGCACCTTATTTGCCCCGGTGCGCCAGTCGTGCAAAGCCTCGGTCGGGCTGTCACCGAGCCACTGGGCAAGCGGGAAATCTAAACTGTCCGGTGCGCGCGTATCGGCGCCGCGTAACAAAGTCGGCCGGTCTTGCCAACGCGTTGTTAAACCAATACGCGCATGACTATCGAGCAGCCAGCCCTGTGCCGCTCCGGATTCGAGCAATGCGTCATAGTCAATATGGGCACCACGCACATAGATATCAGCGCTTTGACGAATTTCGAGCCATCCGATAAACGCACTACGAAAACTGTCTACCAGGGTTCCAACACCCAGATTAGCGGTCATCGCCAACAATAAGGCCATCATTGCGGTGCGCAAGGCCGGCAACTGCGACCAGCCGTCACTCACCAGCCAACGTCCAAACAGCGATCGTTGCGGGATAAAGCCTGAGATCAATCGCAAACTCAGGGCCAGTAGTATTGGCAACATCCATGCGGCCGCGAATAACAGTAAGCCAAGCAGGACAAAGCCTTTGTTGGCACTGTCCATCCGGGGGTACAAAAACGCCGCGACAATCAATAGTAACAAGGCTGCCAGGGCCAGGTTACGTCGGGCACGCGTTTCAGCAGACTGCTGTGTACCGGTCGAACTCGCCGGCAATACCTCGTTTTTCAGATGTTGATACAGCGGCCAGGCCAGTGCCCACAGCAAGCCGAACAGGGTAATCAGCCAGGCTTTGATCAAAGTCGAAAACTGAAGTTCGATTACCGCGGCCAGGGTCGCGTCATACAGGTTATGCAGACTGGCACTCAAGCCCGGCAGTAATACCTGGCCCAA
Source organism: Gammaproteobacteria bacterium (assembly GCA_003645435.1). The sequence goes on from QNFD01000207.1 coordinate 883, forward strand.
CTGCATGCCTAACAACAAACCGCAAGCAGTGCCGATAAAACTCCACAGCAAGGTCTCGATTAGAACCGCAACAATAAGCGTCGGCACCCCGACTCCCATCAGTCGAAGGTTTAGAAAAGTATCCCTGCGGTACCAGAGTGAAAATCGGACCGCGTTAAATACAATGAAAAGGCCGACCGCAAACGATAGCAGGCTCATCGCTGTCAGATGCGTGTGCAGGCTATCGGTTAACTGCGCCAGGTCCAGATGTTGCTGATTTTCAACCAGTTCCAGGTCGTCGGGCAACAGGGATTCGAGTGCATCTAATTTTTCAGGGGTAATATTTCCAACTGCAAGATAACTAAAATTCCGATTTTCGAGCAGACTGAAAGCCGCGCTAATATCCATCAATAGCCGCCGTCCCTGTAATTGACGGCTTTGTATCAGGGCCGGGGGCAGCTTTCGACCATCCCTGAGTAACAGTGAGTCACCCTGCTGCAGATCAAGTTCGCGCGCAAGCTGGGCCGGCACCCAGACCTGGTAGGGTGCCCGTATGAAGTCGAGCCAGCCAGATGCCGAGTCGGTACCAATATCAAACGCGTCATTATCGAGCAGGTTACCCGGCAAGGCAAAAAGATCGGTGGCAATAATGCTGATCGGCTCACCCTTGCGGGTACTGACCTCGGCTTCTATGAGCGGGAATACCTGATGCAGGCCCGCGCGTCGTAAATCAATATAGACTGCCTGGGGAACACCTCGTTCTGATTTACTACGCACCCAGAATCTGGCTTGCGCTCCAAGCACTGAATTTGCCTTCGCATAACTCGCCTCGGCATGCTGGTTAATGATTTGAACCGCTGACCAGAGCCCCACCCCGGCGATTAAACCCACCAGTAAAAACAGCGTTTGCCAGGGATGTCGCCAGTAATGGCTGAGCAACGCTTTTTGTACCCAGTAAAATCTATTGGGTAACATTTTATAAATCGCCAAGGCTACCGTCGTGCAACAGTACCGAACGATCCATGAACGCCGCCATTTCGCGGCTGTGGGTTACCATCAGCAGGCTACTACCAGAGTTTTTGACCAATTCACTGAATAGTGACATGACCTCCAGGCTCGACTGCTCATCAAGATTTCCGGTCGGCTCGTCAGCCAGCACCAATTCTGGTTTATGTAGTAGTGATCGCGCAATGGCAACCCGTTGCTGCTGCCCGCGCGACAACTGATGCGGGAATTTTCTCAATTGTGAACCGAGATCAAGGCGCTGGATTAGCCTCGCTTCAAACTCAGGATCAAACCGGCCGCACAATGCCGCCTGAAAGCGAATATTGTCGATGATGTTCAATGTCGAGATTAAATGAAACTGCTGGAATACCAGGCTTAGCCGCGCACGCCGCATTTCCGCGAGTTGTGACTGGTTTAAGTCGCCTAGCCGGTGACCGCCTATTTCGATCTGGCCACTGTCCGGCTTTTCGAGACCGGCAATCAGGTGCAGTAAGGTACTCTTGCCGCTACCACTTTCACCCAGTAAGGCTACCGAGGATCCGGTTTGCATCTGCAAGTCGATATTATCCAGTACCAGCACATCGCCCTCTGGCTGGCTATAAGATTTACTGAGCTGTTGGATTGCTAGCATTTATAAACCGCTGGCTGCAATTGGTTTCGATTTGATCCTATCGAGATTAGCTTCAGCAAGCAATGTTCTACCGCTATAATGCCCCAGTCTCACCACATCGATGAAAACCCATGACCGCAATATGTGAAATAAAAGATTTGCAAAATCTCGCCAGGGCACGAGTACCAAAAATGTTTTACGAGTATGCCGACTCGGGTTCCTGGACCGAATCCACCTATCGAGACAACGAAAGTGATTTCGCTAAAATTAAACTGCGTCAACGTGTCGCAGTGGATATTACCGATCGATCGCTTAAATCTGAAATGCTTGGACAACCGGTCAGTATGCCGGTCGCACTGGCGCCTGTAGGGCTCACCGGCATGCAACATGCGGACGGTGAAATCAAGGCCGCCCGCGCCGCTGAGAAATTCGGTGTGCCTTTTACGCTTTCGACGATGAGCATTTGCTCGATCGAAGACGTAGCCGCAAACACCAGCAAACCTTTCTGGTTTCAGCTCTATGTGATGCGCGATCGTGACTTTATCGAACGCCTGATCGACCGCGCAAAGGACGCCGGATGCAGTGCCCTGATGCTGACCCTGGATTTACAGATACTGGGACAAAGGCACAAGGACATCCGTAACGGACTGAGCGCACCGCCCAGGTTAACTCTCGGCAGCGTTATGCAGGTAGTTAGCCGCCCGCGTTGGTGCCTGAATATGCTGGGCACGCGCCGGCATACTTTCGGTAATATCGTCGGCCATGCGAAAGGTGTGGGTGACCTGTCATCCCTGGCATCCTGGACCGCGGAACAATTCGATCCCAGGCTATCCTGGGATGACATCGACTGGATCAGGCAACGCTGGGGCGGCAAGCTGATTCTAAAGGGTATTCTCGACCCTGAAGATGCCAAAATGGCAGCCAAAACCGGTGCCGACGCAATCATCGTGTCTAATCATGGCGGTCGACAACTCGACGGCGCACGATCATCAATATCCGCACTATCCGAGATAATCGAAGCTGTGGGTAAGGATATCGAAGTACATTTTGATGGTGGAATTCGATCTGGCCAGGATGTGCTGAAGGCGATTTGCCTGGGCGCAAAAAGTACTTACATCGGCCGTGCATACATATATGGGCTTGGTGCAAATGGCGAAGCCGGGGTGAGCGAAGCGCTCAATATTATTCATAAGGAACTGGATACGACCATGGCTTTGTGCGGCGAAAGATTGTTATCTAACCTGGGGCATCACAATCTACTGAATACAGGATTCAGGTAAACTAGCCGGGCTTAGCTGCGCTGATACCGATGCGTGTAACCGACCCTTTGAGTGGATAATTTTCAGGCTAAAATGCTTAATAAGTTCTTGAATCGGCCCCTAATTTCCAAATTCAGCTTGATTCAGCGTAATATTTAAAGTTTGCTATACTTTCTAGCAAGCAGGAGAGCACGAATGTAGTAGTTAATGCAGCAGTCGTGCTTCCTCTGTGCTGTCATCAATTGAAAAAATTTATTTTCGGGTAGCATCATGAATAATTTTGACGAGTGGTCCCAGATAATATCAACATATCTGAAATCGGAAGCCGATTTGCTCACTACCGTGGCAAAGCACGACATCGATCTTGATGCTCCCCGGGAAGCTTTCATCCGCGAAGTGCTAGAACTATTTTTGCCCAGCAGTTACGCAATAGGTTCGGGCCTGGTGGTCGATTCCAGGGGTCAGAGCTCAAGAAAAATGGACCTGGTCATTTATCGCCGTGATTTCCCACTCCTCAACCTGCCCGGCGGCAGTGACAGATTTCTATATGAAAGCGTTTTGGCGACCATAGAGGTACGCCCAAAACTGGTTCGCAAAACATTGTTCGACGCCCTCGACGCCTGCGCCTCCCTGTCTGAACTAGACCCGGCTATCAGCGAAGCGGCTCTGGCTAACCTGGCGGAGAAAAATGACCTGGTTCGCAACGCCAAAGGTGAATATGTTCATGAGGATCCCTTGCTAACAGCAAGGTTTAACCTGGTGGGTCGCCCGCCATCATTTATTTATGGATTTAACGGCTTCAAAACCAGCTTTAGTCAACTGGCTGAAAATATCGAGTTATGGATTAAAGAGAGGCGAAAGGCCAACCTGAATATTGAATTGAAGTCTTTCCCGGCGGTGATCGCCACGCAGGGCTGCTTTGGTTGCCGCAACGCCGCTCCCTTATCGGCCAAAAAAAACCACCTGTTTGGTATCGGCACCGATGCCGCACCTATCAGGCTAATCGTTTTAAACCTGCTGTATGCTTTAAACAGGCGTCTGCGGGTCACCACCGATGGTTATGGCCTGAGACCGGGTCTCGACGCCTATTTAATGCAGATAAAACCGCCTAATATCCAGTACACAACCGGCAGGGCGACCAATGCAGTCATCAGAACCGGGGCTGTCGCAGCCGAGGCTATCGATAACAGTGTTGATCATGAACCAGCCGACACCATTGCCGTCGACGAACCTGTCGAAACTACCCCGGTCGCCGAACCCGTTAGCGACGCCGTCGAACCTGACCCCGTCGAGGATGTTGTTGAAGAACCTATCGGTGAAGCTGTTTTCGAATCGATTCCAACGCCAGTCACTGTAAAAGCAGAAGCGATCGAGACCACAGCCGTCAAAGCCGTTGCCAAAAAAGAGTCATTCGATCCTTTTGCCGAATTAGAAACAGACGCTTCGAACATTGATTCGGAGTTTATCCAGACTGCCACCGGAGAAGACTTCGCCGATCCTTTAATCGATGCGGACATGGTCGATGCTGCGGCCGAGGTTAAGCCCGTTGAAATTGTCGATCCCGAAGAAGCTCCAGATCCTTTTGCGGAGATGGAACTAGTCGACCCATCGAGTAAAGCGGACGATAGCGATGAGGAAGATTTTACCGAAACGGTCAATTTGATGGAAACTGATGTAAACACTGGAGATGAATTTGCTGAAACCGCGGATATGAAAAAAAATGGGGCAGATGATGACTCTAACTTCAAAACACCTACCTCG
>QNFD01000208.1 GCA_003645435.1 Gammaproteobacteria bacterium
AGGGCCGATATCGCACCTATCCTGCTACCCAGGTAGGTAATCAGGAGCAACCCCCCGGTCAGGCCAAGTTGCCATGCTTTTGATTTAAGACTAAACATGATTGAGACTAAACTTTGGGGGACACAATAAGTAAGCGATTTGACAAACAGACATATTCAGTAGAATTATAGATTGAGCAACCAACTATTCAATCACTATTAAAAAGCAACCTCGGACTATGAAGGCTTTCAAGATTGAATGCTGGTGTAAATATCGACTCACCGCAAAGATTTTTACCGGCTAAGAGGGGCCTTCGGAAGCAATAATATTAACTTTGCTATCTGCCCGTGCCGTGGCATGCTAACCGGAATATTTCGGCACTTATCAATTATTAATCTGATTTGGTAGATAATCATGGGAAACCGACTTTCAGCAATCGTCACCCGAACGGGTGACACAGGTACTACTGGAATGGCAGATGGCACTCGTCGGGCCAAAAACGATATACGCGTTCATTGTCTCGGCGAAATTGATGAACTCAATGCGGCTCTCGGAGTAACACTCAGTTTTCTCCAGGACTTGCCGGAAAAACAGGTTCTGATAGGGGTACAACATGACCTGTTCGATATTGGCGCCGAGTTATGTCAACCGGGTAAAACGCTGATTAAGCAGCTACATATCGATTCAATCGAAACCAGCGCGGCAAAATTTAATGAACCTCTGCCGGCGTTAAAAGAGTTTATCCTGCCTGGAGGCTCGCAGGCCGTGGCGTTTTTACATCTGGCGAGAACTATTTGCCGGCGCGTCGAAAGGTCACTGGTTTTGTTAAAAGAAACCGAGAACCTGAACCCGATCACGGGACAATATATCAATCGCCTGTCTGATTTATTATTTATTCTCGCTCGCTCGGTGGCTAATCGGGACCCTGGATCAGAAGTTTACTGGCAATCGAAATATTCACGCCTCGGTGATGAGTAAATCCGAGTCTCTGGCCCGAATTTACGGATTTAATTTCAGTCGCGTAAAAATTCCAGTGCCTGCCTCGCAAACTGCTGCGGTTGCTCGGCATGCAGCCAATGGCCCGCCGAAGCGACCGTGCGCACCCTTGCCTGTCTAAAATGAGCCGCGATCACCGCTTCCTCCGCCGCACCGATGTAGTCAGAGTGCTCTCCGCGAATGAACAGTGTCGGTGTGGTGATTTGCCAATCCCCGGGCAGATCAGGAAATCCGGTTATTTTTTGCATGCTCGCTTTAATCACCTGCCAGTTAACCTTCCAGCGCCAATGATTACTTTTTCGCTCCAGGCTCTGCAATAGAAAGCTGCGCAACAGGTTATCAGGAATACCTTGCTGGAGCGCGGTATCAACCGCGGATCGACTTTCATACTGATCGAGTGTCAGGGCCAGCACCGGGTCTATCAGATGATCAAAGGCATGCGTATAAGGCACTGGCGCAATATCGGCCACTACGAGGCGGGAAATCAAATGCGGTTGCTGGTATGCGAGCAGGATACTGGTCTTGCCGCCCATGCTATGTCCAATCAGGCGGCAGGAGGAGATATCAAGATGATTTAACAGGCGATTTAAGTCCTCCGCCATGACCTCGTAATTCATTTCGTCATGGTGAAAGGAATGCCCATGATTTCGCAGGTCGACCGTAAACACTTCGAAATGGCTGGAAAACAGCCTGCCCAGTGATTGCCAGTTCTTGCTCGAGCCGAATAATCCATGAACTATAACCAGCGGCTCACCGCTACCAGTTCGAACATAGTGCAGCAAGCCAGGGTCAGTCATCAATATCGCCGTTGGCTTTTGGGAAAGCCTCGATCAGTAATCTGGTTAAGCTTTCGAGCCGGGGTAGAATAAAAATCGTCGAATCACTTTTTCCTGGGGATATACAAATCGGTGATAGTCCCTTCGGCCATTTCGGCGGCAAAGTTAAGTGTTTCAGACAGGGTCGGATGCGCGTGTATGGTCAAGCTGATATCCTCGGCATCGGCCCCCATTTCCAGCGCCAGCACTGCCTCGGCAATCAACTCACCCGCGTTGGGGCCGACTATACCGGCACCGAGTATGCGTTTGGTTTCTTTATCGAACAGAAGCTTGGTTAAACCTTCATCGCGGTCCAGCCCAAGCGAACGGCCACTGGCGGCCCACGGGAAGGCGCCTTTCACATATTCGATGCCCTGACTTTTGGCCTCGGTTTCGGTTAAACCCATCCAGGCGATTTCAGGGTCGGTATAAGCAACCGAGGGAATCGTCATTGGTTCAAACCATGACTTCATGCCGCTGATTACCTCGGCAGCCACCTTGGCCTCATGCGTGGCCTTGTGGGCCAGCATCGGATTACCAACGATATCGCCTATCGCGAAAATGTTGGCGATATTGGTGCGCATTTGATTATCGACCTGGATGAAACCGGCCTCATCAACCTTAACACCCGCATTTTCGGCCCCAATCTTGAGGCCATTGGGACGGCGTCCGACGGCGACCAGGACCTTATCATATACCTGTGGATCAGGCGCTTTCTTGCCTTCAAAACTGACCTTGAGTCCATTTTTTTGCGCCTTGATTTCGGTCACTTTGGTACTCAGGTAAATGGCATTATAGCGTTTCGAAATTATCTTGTTGAGCGGCCGCACCAGGTCCTTGTCACAACCGGGAATCAGGCTATCCATAAATTCAACCACGGTGATTTCCGATCCCAGCGCATCGTAAACGGTTGCCATCTCGAGCCCGATAATACCACCGCCAATAATCAGCAGTTTTTTGGGTACATCGCTCAATTCAAGCGCATCGGTCGAATCCATCAGGCGTTCGTCGTCATTCGGAAAGCTGGGAATTTGCGTCGCCTGGGAACCCGCGGCAATAACGCAGTGTTCGAATTGAATTCGAGTTTCCGTACCCTCATTGACCACGAGTAGATTATTCGCGTCGATAAACTCACCTACACCTGTAACCACCTCAACCTTACGTTGTTTGGCTAACTGCTTGAGCCCCCCCGTGAGTTTGGTAACCACTTTATTTTTAAAGCCATTAATACCGTCGAGCTTGATTTTGGGCTTGCCGAAATCTACGCCATTGGCTTTCATGTGTTCCGCTTCGTTGATGATCGCCGCGGTATGCAGCAGTGCTTTCGACGGGATACAGCCAACATTCAGGCAAACACCACCCAGGGATTCGTAGCGCTCGACCAGGGTAACCTTTTTGCCCAGATCGGCAGCCCTGAATGCCGCGGTATAACCTCCGGGCCCTGCACCTAGTACCAAAACTTCTGTATTCATATCTGCTGCTCCAGCCTTCGCAGGCGCCTCGTTTTTTGTTTGTTACACCGGGTTAGAAGCAGAAGTCTCAACTGCGGCTTCCTTTTCATCCATTTTCAGACTTCCCAGAACCCCTTTACAATAACACCCTTCTAATATCTGTAATTACCTGACTCAGGTAACTGGTAAATCTGGCCCCCTGGGCGCCGTCGATCACTCGATGGTCATACGACAACGCTAGCGGCAAGATTAAACTCGCCTGAAAACTACCATCTGCCTGGTAAACCGGTTGCATTTTTGCTCTCGCGATGCCGAGGATCGCCACCTCGGGCGCATTCACGATTGGGGTGAACTGTGTGCCCCCAATTCCGCCAAGGCTCGATATTGTGAAACAACCACCCTGCATGTCCGTGGGTGAGAGTTTGCCTTCACGTGCGCGCTCGGCGGCCGAGGCCAGTTCTGCCGCGAGGTCATACAAACCCTTCTGGTCGACATCGCGTATTACCGGTACTACCAGGCCATTCGGTGTATCGACCGCGACACCTATATGAAAATATTTTTTCAGAATTAAGCGCTCGCCGCTCGCTTCCAGCGAGGCATTAAAATTCGGGAAAGCTTTTAGCGCAGTGACGATTGCCTTCATCATGAAAACAAGGGCCGTGAGTCGAACGCCTTTCTTCTCTGCCTCCTTCGCCAATGACTTTCTAAAAGCTTCCAGGCCGGTGATATCCGCCTCGTCGAACTGGGTAACGTGAGGCACGCTTACCCAGCTTCTGTGTAGATGCGCCCCTGATATTTTCTGGATTCGGTTAAGCGGTACAGGTTCAATTTCACCAAATTTGGAAAAATCTATTTCAGGCATCGCCGATACCGGAATACCGGTGCCTGTTGTTGCCGATGATCCCGACATCGAAGCCTTGATAAAGGCCTTGACGTCCTGTTTTTGAATCCTGCCCTTGGCGCCGGTCCCTATTACCTGTTCGAGATTGACTCCAAGTTCGCGCGCGTAGCGTCGAATCGAAGGACTGGCATGAATGATATTACCCGAATGATCCAGGGCATCACCAGCCGGTTTGCCCGGGTGTGGTTTGCGCGCTTTACCAGGCACCGACTCCGGAGTTACCGGAACGCTGACTTCGACCTCCGGCGCATCGGCAACTGGCGTTTCAGTTGCTTCCTCCTGGCTAGCCTCAGGAGGTTCGGGCTTGTCTACTTCAACAGCCTGCTCACCCCCGCTTTTAGCCGTCACTTCAATCTTGGCAATTTCGGCGCCTTCTGCAATGCGGTCGCCAACCCGTACCATTACAGATTTAACTTTACCCGTATAAGGGCTTGGGATTTCCATCGTCGCCTTATCCGACTCAAGCACGAGAATCGAGTCTTCCGCTTCGATTTCATCACTGGGCACGATCAATACTTCGATAATTTCGATCTCGTCGAAATCACCCACATCCGGTAAATTAATCGTCAATAATTCAGCCACTACTTTCTCCTGTACCGGTGACTAAACAGTCATCGGATTGGGTTTTTCTGGATCTATCTTATATTTTTTAATCGCCGCCTGGACTAGCTTATTCTCGACTTCGCCCTGGTCGGACAACGCCTTGAGTGCCGCAATGGCAATGTAATAACGATTGACCTCGAAGAACCTGCGAAGCTTCTCGCGCGTATCACTGCGACCGAAACCGTCAGTACCAAGCGTTGTAAATGGCATAGGCACAAATTCGCGCAACTGGCTAACGAAAGCACGGGTATAATCGGTGGCCATGATAGCCGGGCCCTTGCGGCCCTGCAGCCGGGTTTCAAGAAAGCTCTTGCGTGCCTTCTTGGTTGGGTGCAACGCGTTCCAGCGGGCACAGTCGGCGGCTTCCCTGGCGAGTTCGTTAACACTGGTCACGCTCCAGACGTCGGCATTGATGTCGAAATCGGCCTGTAGTAATTCTGCCGCCGCAATCACTTCGCGCAAGATAGTGCCGGAACCCATCAACTGGACTTTCAGGCCTTTTTCATCACCTTCCTGGAGGCAGTAAATGCCCTTGATAATGCCCTCTTCCGAGCCTTTCGGCATGGCCGGATGGCTATAGTTTTCATTCATCACGGTAACGTAATAAAACACTTTATCGTGCAGTTGAAACATACGTTTCATGCCGCTATGAATAACAACCGCAAGTTCGTAGGCAAAAGTCGGATCGTAGGAAACACAGTTTGGAATAGTACCCGCGACGATCAGGCTATGACCGTCCTGGTGTTGCA
>QNFD01000209.1 GCA_003645435.1 Gammaproteobacteria bacterium
AACCGCAACCACTCGTTCCATGCCGGTTCCGACCAGTGGTTTTTCCGCCCGCAGACAGGGTACTGCCTGACGTTGCATGTTTGCACCCATGAGTGCACGGTTGGCATCGTCGTGCTCCAGAAACGGAATCAGAGACGCCGCAACCGACACGATCTGCTTGGGCGAAACATCCATATAGTCAATTTTATCGGGCGTACTCAGGGTGAATTCATTCTTGTTACGACAGGGGATCAGGTCGTCGACCATCATGCCTTTCTTGTCGAGGTTTACGTTCGCCTGCGCGATCGAATACTGACTTTCTTCGATCGCGGAAAGATAAATCACTTCATTCGTAACCTTGCCGTTAGTCACTTTACGGTATGGTGTTTCGAGGAATCCATAATGATTGGTCCGGGCATACACCGATAACGAGTTGATGAGTCCGATATTCGGCCCTTCCGGGGTCTCGATTGGACATACCCGGCCATAATGAGTTGGGTGTACGTCACGCACCTCAAATCCAGCGCGCTCGCGGGTTAGGCCGCCCGGTCCCAGTGCGGAAACACGTCGCTTATGGGTAACCTCGGAAAGCGGGTTATTTTGATCCATGAACTGCGATAACTGGCTCGACCCAAAAAACTCCTTAACCGCGGCCGCTACCGGTTTGGCGTTGATAATATCCTGCGGCATCAGGCCTTCCGACTCGACCAGGCCGAGACGATCGCGTACCGCACGCTCAACTCGAACAATGCCGGTTCTGAACGCATTTTCGGCCATTTCACCGACACTGCGAATGCGTCGATTTCCGAGGTGATCGATATCGTCGACCATACCATTACCGTTGCGAATGTCGATTAGCACCTTCATCGCATCGACAATATCCTCGGTTGAGAGTGTACCCGCACCCTCGATTTCCTCGCGACCGAGACGACGATTGAACTTCATCCGACCCACTTCGGAAAGATCGTATCGATCGGCGTTAAAAAATAAATTCTGGAACAGATTTTCAGCGGAGTCCTTGGTAGGTGGCTCGCCGGGGCGCATCATGCGGTAAACTTCTACCTTGGCTTCAAGATCGTTGGTGGTCGGATCGAGCGCCAGCGAGTTCGAAATAAAGGCACCCCGATCTACTTCATTGGTGAAGATGGTTTTAATTTGCTTGATGCCTTTTTCACGAATCAGGGCGAGTAATTCCTCGGTAATTTCGTCGTTGGCATTCGCAAACACTTCACCAGTTTCAGTATCGACCAGATTATCGGCGAGGATCCGGCCCATGACATAGTCCTCGGGCACCACGATTTGCTTGACAGCCGATTTTTTCAGCGCCTTGATGTGCATAGCGGTAATGCGCCGGCCCTGCTCCACCAGCACCTTACCCTTAACAGTTAAGTCAAAGGTGGCGGTTTCGCCCTTAAGCCAATCGGCATTCAACACCATGTCGATGGTATTCTTCTTGATTTTGAAAACATTATGCTCAAAAAACATATCGAGCATTTGTACATTATCGAAGCCCAGTGCGCGCAGCAAAATAGTTGCCGGCAATTTTCGTCGTCTGTCGATACGCACAAACAGCGAATCCTTAGGATCAAATTCGAAATCAAGCCAGGATCCACGATAAGGAATCACTCGTGCAGAATATAACAACTTGCCGGACGAATGCGACTTACCGCGATCGTGGTCAAAAAATACACCCGGTGAGCGGTGTAACTGCGATACGATTACACGCTCGGTACCATTGATAACAAAGGTTCCATTATCAGTCATCAAGGGCATTTCGCCCATATAAACTTCCTGTTCCTTGATATCTTTAACCGACCGGTTCTTGGCTGACGCCTCCTTGTCGTAAATAACCAGGCGCACCAGCACACGCAGCGGCGCGGCATAAGTGAGCCCGCGAATTTGGCATTCCTTGACGTCGAACACGGGTTTGCCAACCCGGTAACTAACGTATTCCAGCTCAACATAGCCTGAAAAACTGACTATCGGGAAAATGGATTGAAAAGCGCGCTGCAATCCAGTGCCTTTTTGAACACCGTCCGGGTTGAGAAAACGCTGGTATGAATCCGTTTGAATAGCGAGCAGATAGGGTTCATCGATAACTGCGGGTCGTTTACCAAAATCTCTGCGAATACGTTTTTTCTCAGTAAAAGAGTAAGCCATTATAATCCTCGTAAAAACATAACGTTTTCGTAATCCTGATTGTCAGGGTTACAGTGACATAGGGATCAACCAGTATTTCCGCCAACCATGCGCTGCTGAAATATGGGAAAAACAAAACAATTTGCCCTGTTTTTCACGCTCCTCAAATTCATCAATGAATTATTCAAAGCTTTAAATCCGGTTCACAATAAATTGATGCGCTTTCCTGCCTGCTTTCGCATAAGCGCGCGCGGGCCGATGGCATTTTCAGCCATCAGCCCTTGCTGTTTAGTTCGGGTACTAATACCCAGACAACCGCTAACTTATTTAAGTTCGACAGTTGCGCCAGCTTCTTCAAGCTGCTTTTTAAGCTCTTCAGCCTCGTCTTTGGAAGCACCTTCCTTAACGGTAGTGGGTGCGCTTTCAACCATGTCCTTGGCTTCCTTCAGACCCAAACCTGTGATCGTCCGTACAGCCTTGATCACAGCCACTTTCTTTTCACCGAAGCTGGAAAGAACTACTTCGAATTCATCCTTTTCTTCTGCTGCTTCACCAGCTGCTGCAGCGCCTGCTGCAGGTGCAGCGGCTACAGCCGCCGCGGCAGAAACACCGAATTTCTCTTCCATCGCGGAAATCAGATCAACGACTTCCATTACGGTCATGTTTGATAAAGTTTCAAGAATATCTTCTTTAGAAACGGCCATTGTTATTTCTCCTGATACAGAAAATTAAAATAAAGTTAATTAAGCTTGTTTCTGGTCGCGAATTGCGGCGGTAGTACGAGTCAGTTTGCCTGGTACTTCATTCAAAGTACGGGCAAGTTTCTCTACCGGCGCCTTCATTACGGCCATCAACATACTGATTGCTTGATCGTAGGTGGGCAATGAAGCCAGTCGCTTGATCTCGGATGGATCTAGCAGCTCACCGCCAAAGGCGATCAACTTGACGACCAGTTTCGAATTGGCATCGGCATAATCTTTCAGAACGCGCGCGGCACCGCCCGGTTCTTCCATCGAAAATGCGTAAACCATTTGACCCTGCAACGCATCACTCAGGCAGCCGTAATCCGTGCCTTCAAACGCTCGTCTGGCCAGAGTGTTCTTGACCACGCGCAGATGCACATTGGATTCACGAGCCTTGATACGCAATTGGGTCATCTCACCAACTGACAAGCCTTGATACTCAGCTGCAATCACAGAATGTGCTTGCGCAGCAGCTTCCGCCACTTCGCTCACCACCGACTGCTTTTGCTCGAGTGTTAAAGGCATATTAAGTTCTCCTGATTATTAAACCATACTGAACTATTGTTCAGCCCTTCATCCCTGTCCGATATCTCTATCGATTCCTTCACGATCTCTTAACCAGGTATTCCTGTCTCAGAAGATCATCTACGCAGGAAATTAAGCTATTACGCATAGCACCCACGGTCTTTGATGAGTCGCCCGCAAACATCCGCAGGCGTTCTCAAAGATTCACTAATCGTCGCTGCTACTTTAGGTCCAGCGACGCTTGATCAACCGCGATACCAGGTCCCATGGTAGTCGAGATTGAAACTTTCTTTAAAAACACGCCTTTCGAAGAAGCCGGTTTAGCCCTTTTCAGGTCGGCTAGTAAAAATTCCAGATTTTCACGCAATTGGGTGACTTCGAAACTGGATTTACCGATGGTGCAATGGATAATTCCGCCCTTGTCGGTTCGATAACGTACCTGACCGGCTTTGGCGTTTCTTACCGCGGTTGCCACGTCTGGTGAAACCGTACCTACCTTCGGATTAGGCATCATACCCCTGGGTCCTAACAACTGGCCGAGCTGGCCAACCACGCCCATCGCATCCGGACTGGCAATGACAACATCGTAACTGAGGTCTCCAGCTTTCATCGAATCTGCCAGTTCCTGCATGCCAACAACATCGGCGCCGGCTTCATTCGCCTTATCAACATTGTCACCCTGGGTGAAAACTGCGACACGAACTACCTTGCCGGTACCGTTAGGCAAAACACTGGAACCGCGTACATTTTGATCTGATTTACGCGCGTCAACACCCAGGTTGATTGCGGCGTCAATCGATTCGTCAAATTTCGCGGTGCTCAATTCCTTCAGCAGAGCCAGACCTTCATCAATCGCATACTGAGCAGTTGGGTCTATTTTTTCGCGTATCGCCGCAACCCGCTTTGAATCTTTAGCCATTTTCCATACCCTCCACATCGAGGCCCATACTGCGGGCGCTACCAGCGATAATACGCACCGCCGCGTCGAGGTCGTTTGCGTTCAGGTCAACCATTTTTGTATTCGCAATCTCTTCAAGCTGGGCACGTGTCACCTTACCGACCTTGTCGGTATTCGGTGTGCCACTACCCTTGGCTATACCTGCGGCTTTGCGTAATAACACGGCTGCCGGAGGTGTTTTGATTTCGAATGTGAAACTCTTATCACTATATACCGCTATTACTACTGGTAACGGCATACCATTTTCAACATCCTGGGTTTGCGCGTTGAACGATTTGCAGAACTCCATGATATTAAGGCCGTGCTGGCCGAGGGCAGGACCGACCGGCGGGCTCGGATTAGCCGAACCTGCGGGCACCTGCAACTTGATGTAATTTACTAACTTCTTAGCCACAATAAGTGTCTCCTGGGTGCAATCGGACTACTCAATTCGCCCTCCCCATATATCCAAATAACAATTAATCTAAATAACACTGGTCAAAAATTTTTGACCGCTTTTAGCCTTTTTCCACCTGGCCGAATGCCAACTCTACTGGAGTCGAACGGCCAAATATTTGCACCGAAACAAGCATTTTGCTCTTTTCGTAATTCACTTCTTCAACTACGCCATTGAAGTCGTTAAAGGGACCATCATTAACGCGTACCACTTCACCCACTTCGAACAGCACCTTGGGCCTCGGCTTGTCCACACCTGCCTCTACTCGATTGAGAATGGCGTCGGCTTCTGCCTCGGTTATCGGTGCCGGCCTGTCGCTGGTGCCGCCAATAAATCCCAACACTTTTGGCACCTGTTTAACCAGGTGCCAGGTATCGTTGTTCATTTCCATTTGTACCAGAACATAACCGGGAAAGAACTTGCGCTCGCTCTTGCGCTTGACACCATCTTTCATTTCAACCACTTCTTCGGTTGGTATTAGAATCTGGCCAAATTTATCACCGAAGCCAGCCATCTCAATACGGCTTTCAAGTACCTTTTTCACAGTGGCTTCAAATCCTGAATAGGCATGCACCACGTACCAGCGTATTGCCGAATTAACATTTTTTTCAGCCTCTTCAGCGACAGCCTCTTCAGCGACAGCCTCTTCAGCGACAGCCTCTTCAGCGACAGCCTCTTCAGCGACAGCCTCTTCAGCGACAGCCT
>QNFD01000210.1 GCA_003645435.1 Gammaproteobacteria bacterium
GATGAAATAATCGATCTTTGTGTGTGATTTAATTTTGGCCACGAAAGTGACCGAAATATTTTACCTATGGCTATTGACATGGAATCGGCTCATATGTGTTATGTGCGTTCATTTAATTTTGACAAAATATTCTCGAATTTTATATTTTGAAGTTATTGTATAAATAATATTACCTTCTATGTAAAAAGTCTGATCTTCGTATTCTTTCAATACATCGTTCCATGCTCTAAGCGTTATTGAATTTTCTGTTTCGTTTAGAATTTCATAGGAACCACTATTTTCAAACTCTTCGTAGGTTGTAAAAATCTTATTTTCGGTAAACGTTAATTTCAATTTTCCAAAAAAATCGTTTTCAAAGAAAGCCTTTGTTTTGGGTGGAATGTTGTCACGCGCATTAACATCTTCTAACGTCCGCTTTTCGTCCGATTCCCATTCTCCAATAAGAGGATTTGCGATCACCATTGAAGCCATAGTCAATAATAAAAAGAAGGCTATTATTCTCATGCTATAAGCACATAACAGTAAATTTAAAAGGCCAGCAGCCTTTTAATAGTTATTAGAGGGACGTCTTCATATTTTTTATGGTGAAAATGTTGTTTTGGTAACATATTGAATAGTATAGCCTTATTATTTACGAATTTTTCATTAACTAAATAGAGTGGCGACTGGCCTCATATTTATCTTGAAATAACTTGATAAGTTGGTACGGTGTAATGAGGACTTAGCTTTGCGAAAGGAATCGTAATCATGTCGCCAAATCAATCTCCGTTTTTAGAATCTATTTCCCGTTATATGGCTGTTCGTCGGTACAGTAAACGTACCGTTGATTCCTATCTATACTGGATTCGATATTTTATCATTTTCCATAAAAAGAGGCACCCGTCTGAAATGGGAGGACGGGAGGTCGAAGAGTTTCTGACGCATTTAGCGGTTGAACGCAAAGTGGCTGCTGCAACACAAGGCGTGGCACTTAATTCACTAGCTTTTTTGTATAACAAGTATTTTGAAAAACCGTTGGGTGATATTTCTGGATTTCGCAAATCTAACCGCCAGGCTAAGTTACCAACTGTATTGACTCGTCTCGAGGTCAACCGTTTACTCGCTCAATTGTCGGGTGCTTCTTTGCTTATTGCCTCAATGCTCTATGGTTCTGGATTGCGACGCATGGAGGTTGTTCGTTTACGAATCAAAGATATTGACTTTGACCAATTGCAACTACGAATCTGGAATGGAAAAGGATATAAACACAGGCTCACTACTTTGGCCCCGGAACTCGTGCCTCAGTTACGCGACCAGATTCTACGAGTTGATCTACAGTGGAGGGAAGATCAGAAAGTCAAGTCTTACGCTGGGGTATGGATACCCGAGGCCCTTGCCAGAAAGTATCCAAATGCTTTGAGGTCGCTGGGCTGGCATTATTTGTTCCCTTCATCTCGATTGAGCTTTGAACCTGGGACCGTGAATATGCGGCGGCACCATGTTGACGAATCAAGCGTTAGCAAGTTGGTTAGAAGAGCGTCAATTAAAGCCGGTATTGGAAAAGAAGTATCCTGCCATACTCTACGCCATTCCTTCGCCACCCATTTATTAGAATCGGGTGCTGACCGATTTTTGCTCCTGCAAAATCGGCATACACTACATCCATGTAGATAACATTCGTACCGTGCAGGAGCAGCTTGGGCATCATGATGTAAAGACTACTGAAATTTATACGCATGTATTAAAAAGAGGCGCGCATGGTGTTCGTAGTCCTTTTAGCGATTTGTAATTTAGTACTCGGTTCGACTACTACCAGCGTTATATAATCCGCTCTTTTTTGCAGGATTGAATTTATGGCTGATTCTCCACTTGTTGTTGAAACCGGTTCGCAGGCCCCCGACAGTTGCGTGATCTGGTTGCACGGTCTGGGTGCTGACGGCCATGACTTTGAACCGATTGTGCCGGAGTTGGGACTGGATCCGGGTCTCAATATTCGTTTTATCTTCCCGCATGCACCGATGATCCCAGTGACGATTAACCAGGGTTTCGTTATGCGCGCCTGGTACGATATTCGCGAGAACAGGATTGAGGCGGAGCAGGATGAAGCGGGTATTCGGCAGTCCGCACAAGTCCTTGGGCAGTTGATCGAAGAGCAGGTGGAGTCGGGTATTGCGAGCGAGCGAATTGTGCTGGCCGGGTTTTCGCAGGGCGGTGCGATTGCCCTGTTTACCGCGTTACGTTATCCACGGCAACTCGCCGGTGCGATGGTGCTGTCATCTTACATGCCACTATCGAGTAGTCTCGTAGATGAAAGAGACGATGCTAATAGCGGTATCCCGATATTTCTGGTGCATGGTTCCGATGATCCGGTAATACCGGTTGACCTCGCCTACCTCACCCGCGGCCAGCTCGAACAGGAAGGCTATGCGCCAGAATGGCACGAGTACCGGGGCATGGCTCATAGTGTATCGGCGCAGGAGATCTTCGATATTGCCGGCTGGTTGCAGAAAACCCTACCGCGGGTTTAAAAGCGTTGCCAAACAGTTAGGGTAAGCTACTGCGCGATTAGTTTGCGGCAGGCGGCAACCTGTTTTCGAACCTGTTCGGGAGCGGTGCCGCCGATAACGTTTCTGGCATTCACCGAACCCTCGAGCGACAGCAGATCGAATACATCGGCTTCTATGCGTCGTTCGAATGACTGCAGCTCTTGCAGTGTGCATTCGCTTAAGTCTTTCTGTTTTTCAATTGCGTAAGCAACCGCGCTGCCGACTACTTCGTGAGCGTCGCGAAACGGCAGGCCCTTGTTGACCAGGTAATCGGCGAGATCAGTTGCTGTGGCGTAGCCCTTTTTCGCCGACTCGTACATGACCTCACGATTGACGCTGAGATTGGGCACCATGTCGGCAAATGCGCGCAGACTGCCAATCAGGGTATCGAGTACATCGAACAGCGGTTCCTTGTCTTCCTGGTTATCCTTGTTGTAGGCCAGTGGCTGCGATTTCATCAGTGTCAGCAAACTCACCAGGTGTCCGTTCACGCGCCCGGTTTTACCCCGTACCAGTTCGGGTACGTCGGGGTTTTTCTTTTGCGGCATGATCGATGAACCGGTGCAGTAGCGGTCAGGCAGGCGAATAAAATTGAATTGTGCAGTCGACCAGAGGACCAGTTCTTCGGCCATTCTCGACAGGTGGGTCATGCAGATGGCCGCGGCCGCACAGAATTCAATGGCGAAATCACGATCACTCACTGCATCGATCGAGTTCCTCGCCGGTGCGTCGAAGCCCAGAAGCTCGGCCGTATAATCCCGGTCGAGCGGGTAAGAAGTGCCCGCCAGTGCGGCCGCCCCTAGCGGCATGATATTCATGCGTTGCCGGCAATCCTTTAGGCGGTCATGGTCGCGCTCGAGCATTTCAAACCAGGCCAGCATATGGTGGCCGAAGCTAACTGGTTGTGCGACCTGCATGTGCGTGAAGCCCGGCATGATGGTGTCAGCTTCGCGTTCGGCGAGGTCGATTAGGCCGTGTTGGAAGGTCCTGATCTGCAGCAGGCACTGGTTGATCTCTTCACGCAGGTAAAGACGAATATCGGTGGCAACCTGATCGTTCCGAGAACGACCGGTATGCAGTTTCTTGCCGGCGTCACCAATCAGCTCGGTGAGCCGGGCTTCGATATTCATGTGCACATCCTCGAGGCTAACCGACCAGTTAAATTTACCACTGGTGACCTCTTCGCTGATGTTTGCCATACCCTGTTCGATGGCGGCATGCTCATCGTCATCCAGGATACCGATCTTGTGCAGCATTTTTGCATGCGCAAGCGAACCCTGTATGTCGACCAGGGCAAGACGTTGATCAAACTCGACCGAGGCGGTAAAAGCCTCGACAAAGGCATCGGTGGGTTCGTTGAATCGACCGCCCCACATACGGCTATCTTTCTTAGTCATAAAATCATAAATGGTCTATATATATTAGGTGTAATCTTTGCCGATCCTGTGGTTGATGCGTAATGAAACGCCTTGCCAGGTACCGTGGAATGCCCCAGGGGGCATTGTCGTATGCTTACAGCGCTAGTCAAACAAATCAATAGTTTATGTCTAATCACCCAAAAAAAACGCCCTCAATGATCAAAAATGACAGCTATCTGCCCAATTTTTGCGATGTTTCGGTATTTTTGCGCGTATTGCTGGTCATTGAACTGTTTGCGATCGTGTTTGCGCTGGTTAGTTTTCGCAGTGGAAGCCTGTACGTGCAGATTGCTCTTAATTCGGTTCTGATGCAATGGATCGGTCTGAGTGTGGCGGCAATATTATGCGGCATAACCCGCCTGGGTTACCTGCGCGATACCCGGGTTACGACTTCTGCGGCAATGGGCGTGACCCTGTTTGTAACCCTGCTGGTGAGCTGGTTGAGCGAGCACTTTTCAGAAATGTTGCGTCTCGAATCACAATCGCAGGATATTGGCTTCACGCTGTTGCGCAATGTGGCCATAGCGATGATCTTGATTGGCCTGGCATTACGCTATTTTTATGTTCAGTACGAATCCGAAAGAACCCTTGAAATTCAGGCCCAGGCACGACTGCAAGCCCTGCAGGCGCGTATTCGGCCCCATTTCCTGTTCAATAGCATGAATACCATTGCCAGCCTGACCCACGACCATCCCGATCTCGCCGAGCAGGCTATTGAAAACCTGTCGGATTTGTTTCGCGCCAGCCTGGCTGCCGAGGCCAGTGTTCCACTGCAACAGGAACTGGAGTTAACCCGCTGTTACATTCAGCTGGAGTCGCTACGTCTCGGCGACCGGTTATTTGTCAAATGGCACATGCCTTACGATGATATCGAGGTTTCGTTACCGGCGCTGACGCTGCAACCGCTGGTCGAAAATGCTATCTATCATGGTGTCGAGCCGTTATCGGAGGGTGGCGTGATCGACATTACGATCGACCGTGAGCATGATTTTACCCGCATTTCAATCTCTAACCCGTTGCTCGAAGACCGCACCGAACAGCATCGTGAAGGCAATCAAATGGCGGTCGATAATATACGCGAGCGTCTGCAAATTGCGTTTAGTGGTGAGGCCACGATGCAACAGGTGGAAGACGATGATCGGTTTACCGTCACCCTGAAGCTTCCGGCCAACCGGGTCTGAGGAATTGTGATGAAAGTTTTAATAGTTGACGATGAAAGACCAGCACGCGATCGTATGACGCGAATGCTAGGCACATTATCGGATTGTCAAATAGTCGGCGAGGCAGTTAACGGCAACGAGGCCCTCGAAAAAGCCGAATCGCTTGGCCCCGATGTCGTCTTAATGGATATCCGTATGCCTGGTATGGATGGTATTCAGGCCGCGCGCCACCTGTCACGACTATCAAGGCCGCCGGCGGTAATTTTCACCACCGCTTACGCCGACCATGCACTCGAAGCATTTGAAACCCATGCGGTTGACTACCTGTTAAAACCGGTGCGTAAAGAGCGATTGGCCGC
>QNFD01000211.1 GCA_003645435.1 Gammaproteobacteria bacterium
CCGCAGGCAAAGATCGCCAGCATCGGACGCGCCGGCGAAGTGGGCGTCAAGTTCGCCTGTATCGTCAACGACATGGATCGCGCCTACGGTCGTTCCGGCGTCGGTGCGGTGATGGGCTCCAAGCACCTGAAAGCGATCGCGGTGCGCGGTACCCGTGGCGTCAAGGTCGCCGACCCGCAGGCGTTTCGCGAAGCCGTGACCAGCACCATGGCAATCCTGCAGCCGAGCCCGGTACGCCAACGCTTCAGCAGTCGCGGCACGCACAACATGCTGGACGTGACCAACCAGTTCGGATCGCTACCCACGCGCAATTGCCGCGACGTACAGTTCGAAGGGGTCGAACCGATAAACGCCGATGCGGTCCGGGTGCCACGCCGCAGCGATGGCAAACCCAGCCTGCAGGGCAACAAGGCCTGCTTCGCCTGTCCCATCGGCTGCGGTCGCGTTGCGACCATCGATCCAACCTCGCCGCTGGTCAATGGCGCAGACCCGCAGGGCGGCGACCGTGAACGCTATAAACTCCCCTCGGGCGGGCTCGAATACGAGACCGCCTTCGCCTTCGGCCCGATGTGCGGCATCGACGATCTCGACGCCATCAACTACGTCAATTTCCTGTGCAACGAACAAAGCATGGATCCGATTTCACTCGGTGTCACCATTGCCGCAGCCATGGAACTGTTCGAAGAAGGCGTGATTACACTGGCCGATACCGATGGACTGGATTTAACTTTCGGCAACGCCGAGGCGCTCGTCCGCGTTGCCGAACTGACCGCGTTCGGTGAAGGTATCGGCGCCGATATCGGACTCGGTGCGGCACGCCTGTGCGCGAAGTACGGCCGCCCCGAATTGTCGATGACCGTCAAGGGACAGGAATTTCCGGGCTACGATCCCCGCGCCCTCAAGGGCATGGCGCTGGCCTACGCGACCTCGAACCGCGGTTGCTGCCACATGCGCGCGCGTCCGTTACTGCACGATTTCGCCAACGTCACGACCGAGGGTAAGGCCGGGCTGGTGAAATCCACACAGGATCTGGCCGGCGCGATCGACAGTACCGGCACCTGCATGTTTACCAACGTCATGTTCCCGCCGGAGCACCTGGCGCAAATGCTCGACGCTGCCTGCGAGGGCGACTGGGATCTCGAACGCATGCAGGACGTCGGTGAGCGCATCTGGAACCTCGAGCGCCAGTTCAACCTGGCCGCGGGTTTTACGCGCGCGGACGATTGCCTGCCCGAGCGCACCACGCGCGAACCGGCGCGTGGCGGCGCTGCCGACGGCCAGGTAGCCGATATCACGCAAATGCTGGCGGAGTACTATTCGCTGCGCGGCTGGGATGAAGAAGGCGTACCGCTCGAAGAAACGCTGGCGCGCCTCGAGCTATAGGTTAGCGCATGGCGATCGAGATCAAGCTGATCGGATTCGGGGACGACCAACCCGCCCGATTCAACGATAAAAACCGGTTGCAAATCGAACTTGAAACACCGACTTCGGCGCGAGTATTGTTGCAGTCGGCCGGCATCGAGGATGCGACCGGGCTGATCTTGATGGATACCGACACGGTTATTCCGCCAGCACGATGGGACGAGCCTCGATTTGATGATCAAACGACCCTTATTGTTTTATCTGCCTTTGAAGGCGGCTGATTTTCATGGCTATTAACCGATAGTGACAGTCTCTCAACGCGTGCAGGGGTCGGTGCCAATTGATTGTTGTTCATATTTCGCCGTCGCATTACCTTCACGATCCCTAAACCGATCCAGAATATCCAGATAGCCCGAACAATTATGCTTTTCGGTAATCTGCGCCCGCATGTTCTCCTTCGACTGCTCCGACAAAATCCAGCCGAGCGGCGGCGGCTGTTCCGAATTAGACGCCAGATAAAAATGCATCATGTCTACTGCAACATCAGAATCCCCCGAAGCGCCGGCATTATTTTCAGCGCCAACTAAAACAGATTTCAGCTGTTCGGAATATTGCGCTAACTGCTTATACGCCAACATCCCATGACCAGCACGAGTATTTGCCAATCCTGAAATTGGCGCTAACACCTCGTTCAAAAACGCCTGGGGTTTGGCACTGGCCGGCACAGCCAAAATATCATACTGCTGCAATGGAATAGTCGAATCATTACTAATCGCGATCACAATCAAACCACCCGAAAACGGATTCTCATTTGGTGGATTACTCGAATGCTGCTTCAGCCAGTCAATCAGGTTGGATAAGGTGTTCGCGCCATAATTTTCAAAGTAGCCACCATCGATCACATGCCCCACTGGAACAAAATCATCATTGATTTCCTTGCCAAAAGTCCCCGCCGGACTCACATATGAGAAGCGCGCTGAATTAAGCGCCGCAGTACTCGCGCGAAGTGCAGATTGATCATTCAATTCATAAAAATCATGGGTATCTAAAAAGGTCGTCGGCTCTACCTTAAATGACGTGGTTAACAATCTACGACCACTTTCTTCATAAGTACCATTAATCAATAATCGCGGTAGCCACTGTTGTTTGCCGCAAGCATCCGCTACGAAAAAGCTGGTAAAACTATTTTCCAGTCCACAATCCGCGTTCGGATAAATACGCGCAAAACCCGCTTCCCAGGATTCCTCCAGCGCCGCTGCCCTGTCACTAAAAACAGGTACCGGCAAAAACCGCTGAATAAGATCTCCATACAGCATCGATGTCACCGTGGCCGCCAGATAATCCTGTCCAATCGAATCGAGTAATTTACTTTCAAAACAGGGTTTCTCGGACGCGCTGTCGACGCATTCTTCATCATTTGCTAACGCGGCGTTATAAAACACCGCTCCTACGCTGCCGCCAGAAACGCCTGAAACCGCAAACACCTGTTTGTTAAAACCTGGAATCTGATCCTGAAATCGACCCATGATCACAGCCGTCCAGTAGGATGCACGTAATCCGCCGCCGGCAGTGGCCACCAGTACCATAGGTTTAGTCGGGTCTCTTTGTGTAAGCCAGGCATCCAGACTCTCCTGTAATGTCAGCGAATCCGTATGACTTTTTTCACCCTCAATAACACGCACCCGATGATTGTCATTAGTCCAGCTAAAAACTATTGCGAGCACCAGCATAAAACCAACAACCGGAAATCTATTTTCTCGCGCGGCACTCACCAATAAGGTACCCGCCGGAATAATGCTACCCAGCCCCAGAAAAACCACAGCGCCCGCACCCAACAGACCACCAAAGCTGACAGGCGACCAGATTGCGTACACAGTAGAAACCGCCATTACCGCCAGGGTGAAATAGAGCATCGAATTGCCAGAAACTTTTCCTAGAACTGCGGCAAATTTCTCAGCGATATCACGACGATAAACAAGGAAGATCAAAACCAGTGCGCCAACGGCGATGATTCCATACGCGATGTTATCGATTTGCGCGTGAATGGCCGCTCTGTAAGCTGCAACGAAAGCCGCTATCGCATAAGCTCGCGGTAACCAGTCGATTAGAAACCTTTGATAACCGGGCTCGCCCCGTTTGCCGCCATCGACAGCCTGGGTGCGATTATAAATGTAACGCGCCCAACCCCAACTCTGAAACGCCAGCCAGTTGACCGCCAACACAAAGAATACTACCTGCATCCTTGATTCGGGATAGTTGAGGCCGACCAGGATATCTTTTATTTGCCCGACAAATTCTAACGAAAAAACCGTTAGCAGAACGATGATTAAACTAAACCGGGATTGCGTGAGAATTTTCGCAACGGTTGTTATGACAACCCATATTTTATGCAGTAATTCCATCATCCTGAACTTCCTCTTATTGATCTCCAGCCCTATTTAAACGATCCAACAAATTTTTCGATTCGATCACAGCCCTTCATCAGCACCTCCTGGGGTTGTACCAATGAAAGCCGGACATGCCCGGTGGTGCCCTTGCCGAAGGCGCTTCCGGGTAATACCGATACCGCTTCGGAATCGAGTAGTTTTTGTGCAAATTCCTTGTCATCATCAAAAAGTTCACTGACATCCACCATGATAAACATGCCCGACTCTGGCCGCAGAAATGTCAAATGCGGCATCGTCGCAAGCCGATCGCAGACCAGGTCCCTGCGCTTTCGATACTTTTCGCACATTTCCCTGACATAGTATTCATCGTTATTGAGAGCGAATGCAGCCGCATCCTGGATAAACTGCGGGCTGCCGAAAAACGACATCGCGGTGAAATTTCCCAGGTGCCGGGTCAGTTCAGCGGGCGCCACCACCCACCCTACGCGCCAACCACTCATAGCGTGAGACTTGGACAAGCCGTCGATGACGACGACATTATCGAGTTTTTCCGTTGCGCTGCGTAGTGATATATGTGGTTTCTCATAGGTGAACATTGAGTAAACCTCGTCGCACACCACCCAGATGTCTCTTTCGTTGCAGTAACTGGCCAGCTCCTTCAGCGTCTGTGCGGCAATAATGGCGCCGGTAGGATTGCCAGGGGTGTTTATAAACATCACCCGGGTGTCGGCACTGATAGCGGCAATGAGGTCATCAAGTTGCGGTTCAAATCCAAATTCGGGTAAAGCTCGCACTGTTTTTACCTTTACATCCAGCGCCTGCAAAACCGGTTCATAGCCAACATAGAGTGGATCCACAGTAATTATTTCATCGCCCTTATCAAGCAGGCAGCTCATCACGGAAAAAATTGCCGCGGTAACACCGGGATAGATTGAAACCTCGTTTTCCGAACAGGGGTGTGTTGAAGTTCTGGATTCATAGTCAGCAACCGCCCGACGCAAATTCATTTCCCCCAGCGCCGGTGAGTAATGGGTGCGTCCCACGCGCATGTGGCTTACCGCATTATCCACAATCGGGTCAGGTGTTCTGAAATCCGGATCGCCGATGGAAAGGATGACGACATCCTCGCCCCGTTGCTTCATTAACATGGCCTGCTCATGTACACGCCAGGCATCACTGGAGTCGGAATCCAGGCGCCGCGTGATTTCGCTAAATTGATTTGCTTTCATATGACCCTGATTCTAAATTAAATAATCTCGCCCGGGAAATGCAAAAAATATATTTGACGTTACCCTTCATCTGATTCAACACGAGTAGAACATAGGGGGGGACTGGATTATTTTTGGGTTTCCCGTTATTTTGCAGGGATCCCGAAAAGGTGGCATCACGGAGTTACTCGGTGTCGCAGGATTGTGCATGGAGGGAGAGTGCGCCGAAAATGTGAGAGGTTCAGTATATTGGACGGTGAAAACAAAAAATTCGAGAACGGGCTGTACGACCCCCGTCACGAGCACGACTCTTGCGGCATCGGCTTTATCGCCGATATCAAAAATCGCAAGAGTCACAAGATTGTACGCGATGGACTCACCATTTTGTCCAACCTCACCCACCGTGGTGCGGTAGGCGCCGATCCACTTGCCGGGGACGGCGCCGGTATCCTGATACAGGTTCCCGACCGTCTGATGCGCGCGGAGGCCAAAAGGCTCGGTTTCG
>QNFD01000212.1 GCA_003645435.1 Gammaproteobacteria bacterium
CGCGTTCATGCGTTGCGCGGTCCATAGCACCTCTCCCAGGCACTCGATCATCGCGTGTTCGGCATCGTGAATGCCCTTTTGTTGAACCAGTTTCTGGTAGATGTCCTGAATGCCGGCGGGTCTATCGCTGGCAGACTGTTCGCGTAATGTGATATGCATCCCCATGTGTAGAAACGGATTGGTCTGACCGTTCTCGGGTGAAAAATCTTTTTGCGTGGCAGATTCGCCCACTTTCAATAATGGATGATACTCGGGATGTAGCTGGATAATGTCGGCGATGATTGCTTCCATGGGTTCGAGCAATGACTGGCCCTGCATTTTTTGCCAGACCTTGAGATAAACCTGGCGAACTTCGTCGCGTGACTGAAACATTTAATCCCCGGTCTTATGCTTGTATTCACAGAGGTCTTCGATGATACAACTGTCGCAACGTGGTTTACGCGCGATGCAGGTGTAACGTCCATGCAGGATCAACCAGTGGTGCGCATCGATCTTGAATTCATCGGGAACGAATTTAAGTAGTTTTTTCTCTACTACCAGAACGTCCTTGCCGGGGGCAATACCGGTCCTGTTCGAGACACGAAATATATGTGTGTCGACCGCAATGGTTGGATGTCCAAAGGCGGTATTCAAGATCACGTTAGCGGTTTTCCTGCCGACACCGGGCAACGCTTCGAGCGCGACCCGGTCTTCCGGCACCTGTGAATCGTGTTTATCGATTAAGATGCGGCAGGTGGCGATGGTGTTTTTAGCCTTCGAGTTAAACAATCCGATAGTTTTGATATATTTCTTCAGGTCGTCTTCGCCAAGCGCAAGCATTTGCGCCGGGGTATTTGCCACCGCATAAAGTTTCGCGGTCGCCTTGTTGACGCTAACGTCGGTGGCCTGGGCCGACAGCAATACCGATATCAGCAGTTCGAAGTTTGAACCGTAATCAAGTTCGGTTGTGGGTTTATCGTTGTGCGCTGCAAAGCGACGAAAGATCTCGAGACGTTTTAGCTTGTTCATGTGGATTCGGGCAGAGCTTCGACCGCGGTTGCCTGCTGTTTTAAGCGGGAGCCGATGATATTTTTAGCGACTATCAAAAGGGCGAGTCCGAAAAACGCACCGGGTGGCAAAATTGCAAGCAGGAAGCCGCCATAGCTTTCGTTAAAAACCAGCGTCAGTACTTTGGCTTTTTCTCCGAACATCAGGTCGGCCTGTGAAAACAGGGTTCCAAAGCCGATGATTTCACGCATACCACCGAGCAGGGCGAGCACCACTAAAAATCCAGAACCCATCATCAACCCATCGAGTGCGGATACGCCAACCGGATTCCTGGATGCAAATCCTTCGGCGCGGCCGATGATTGCGCAATTGGTCACGATCAGCGGAATGAATATACCAAGCACCAGGTATAGATCGTAAAACAGCGCTTTCATGGTTAGTTCGATGATGGTGACGATACAGGCAATAATCAAAACAAACACCGGCAAACGCACCTCGCTGCGAATGAAACCCCGAATCAGTGAAACCAGCGTATTGGATAATACCAGGGTAATCAGGGTTGCAATGCCCAGGCCAATACCATTGACGACAGTGCTGGTGACCGCGAGCAAGGGGCATAAGCCGAGTAATTGCACGAGTGCCACATTATTGGTCCAGAGACCATTGCGGGTTATTTCCTGTTTATCGCTCATCAGTTATAGAAAAATTTTTCCGACATTTTGTTCATAGTATAACAGTGTATTTTTCACCGCCTGTACGATAGCACGCGGCGTGATTGTAGCCCCTGTAAACTGGTCGTATACACCCTTATCGCGTTTCACAAGCCATTGTGCACGAGGCGGGTTGCCGAGTGATCTACCATCAAAATCGAGTACCCAGTCTGATTTCCTTATTTCTATGGCATCACCGAGACCCGGGGTTTCGCTATGCTTAAGTACACGTACGCCGGCGATGCTGCCGTCGAAGTAGACCCCTACTAACAGGTGAATTTTGCCGCTGTAGCCGTTGGGTGCAATGCTGTTAAATATTGCTGCAACCGGATCACCCCGATAGCGGGCACGGTAGACCAGGCTCGGTTCATCGGTTCCCAGTAATTCAGAAGCCTGAATGCGAAGCGTGTCAGCGACGATGTTGTTATCGAGTTTTTCCTCTGGTAACAGGGCGTGCAGATTACGTAACAATACACGGCGTTCGTTTTCTACAATCTGTTCTCGAGCCAGGTTTTCGGTGACCGCGACAAAAGTGGTTCCGGCGATCGCAAACAGGCACAGGAACAATCCGGAGAGCAGGATTTGCCGACTACTCATCGTCGGACAGGTCAGTATCGACCCCGTAAACTCTCGGCTGGGTGTAATAGTCGATCAGCGGCACGCACATGTTTGCGAGTAGTACCGCGAAGGCGATACCATCCGGATAACCACCCCAGGTCCGGATCACATACACCAGCAGGCCAATCAAGACGCCATAGACAATACGGCCCTTGTCGGTTGTAGCCGCGGTGACCGGGTCGGTGGCGATAAAAAATGCACCGAGCATTATCGCGCCTGAAAACAGGTGAAATAACGGTGAGGCAATTTTTTCCGGGTCGTACAGATAAAACACCAGCGCGCAGATGCTGATGCTACCGAGCACTGCCACCGGAATCTGCCACTTTATTGTGCGGCTATACAGAAGCCAGAGCCCGCCGATGAGCCAGCAACCCGCAATCCACTCCCAGCCGACCGCAATAAAGTTGCCGAACACCGGCGACAGCCGGATTTCGCTGGCGCTTATATTTTGGCCTGACAGGGTCTTGAATTGATCGAGCGGGGTTGCCGAGCTTAGCGCGTCCCATTGCCGGATATCGGCGAGTCCGAACGAATAGGCAATCGAGTCGACCAGGCCAATCGATTCCCCGCTAATTGCAACCGGTAGATACCAGGTAGTCATTTCCAGCGGAAACGAAATCAGCAGTACCACGTAACCGACCATCGCCGGATTGAAGGGGTTGAATCCAAGTCCGCCGTATAAATGCTTGCCGGCAATCATGGTAAAGCCGATACCTACCGCCACCAGCCACCAGGGCGAATGCATTGGCAGACACAGCGCAAATAACCAGGCGGCGACAACCGCGCTGTAGTCGGTCAAATGTGGCATCACCGGTTTTTTACGCAACCACAGGATTGCGGCCTCGTAGGCCAGGGCGAAAATAATGGCGAGCAGGATGTTGATGATGACACCGACACCAAAAAACCAGGCATAAGCCAGGGTGCCGGGTATCAGGCCAATGTTGACATTGATCATCAGGCGTCTGAGCGAACTACCGGGACTGAAGAAGGGTGAGGAAACCGGAACCGAAGTCATGTTCGCTGCTCGCGTGCGGCACGCCGGCGTGCGTCTGCGGCTTCAATTTGCTTAAGTTGGGCAGGGCTTAGATTGGTTGTATTTTTGGGTGCGCTGGCCTCCTGTTGCGCCTGCTTTTTTGCCTTCACGCGTGCGAGTGCAGCCTGTACCGGGTCAAATTCAGTATCGCCATTTTGCGTTTGCGGAATCCTTTTCTTCAATGCTTCACGCTTCAGGCGGCGGCGTTCTTGCTCGCTTTGTTTGTTCAATAGCAGGCGTTTTTCTCTAAACTCGAAACGAATACGCGCACGGTCCGATTTGAACTGCGCCTGCTGGATGGCGCGTATTTCACTCTTGGCGGCCCGGTAGTACTGTACTAACGGAATTTCACTCGGACATACCGCCGAGCAACAGCCGCATTCGATGCAGTCGAACAGGTTGAATTCTTCGGTTTTATCATAAGCCCTGGCTCGCGCGTGCCAGTATAGCTGTTGCGGCAGTAACTGCGCCGGACAAACGTCGGCACATTTGGAGCAGCGAATACACTCGGCGTGCTCACCCGGCGCCTGGGGTATTGCCTGTTGCCGCGTGATAAGAATATTGTTGCTCGCCTTGACAATCGGTACCTGGTCTCCGGACAGGGAAAATCCCATCATCGGCCCGCCCATCACCAGGTGCTGACGGCATTCATTGTCGAGATAGCCGCCTGCGAGCTCGATCAAGTGGGAAATTGGTGTGCCAAGGCGTACCTCCCAGTTGCCCGGTTGTCGAATGCCGTCGCCAGACAGGGTAACGATACGCGAGATGAGTGGCTGGTTTCGATCCAGAGCACGGCTAATCGCCGCGCAGGTTCCGACATTCTGGCAAAACAGCCCGATGTCAAAAGCAAGCTTGCCCTTCGGAATTTCCCTGCCGGTAAGGATTTGGATCAACTGTTTCTCACCGCCAGACGGATAAATGGTTGGAATAACAACGATGTGGGTATTATTCAGATGCCTCGCAGACAGGGCCTCGTTCATCGCTTTGACCGCATCGGGCTTGTTATCTTCGATACCGATTAATGTAGAGGCTGGATTAATAATGCGTTGCAGGTAGCTTATGCCATTCATAACCTCGTCGGTATAGGTCCGCATCAATATGTCATCACAGGTGATATAAGGTTCGCATTCCACGCCGTTGATAATCAGGGTGTCGATACCTTGATTATTGCCGCGTAATATTTTTGGCGAAGTAGGGAAAGATGCGCCGCCGAGACCCACGATTCCGGCTTCGTGTATCCGCTCAACCAGCTCAGAGACTGGGAGTGTTTGCGCATCAACAGGATTGCCAGGCAAGACCTCGTCCTCACCATCGACGTCGATGACGATGCAGGTATCTGACTGCCAGGATGGATGCGGCACCGGGTGGGCCGCAATCTCACGAACCCGGCCCGATGTCGGCGCGTGCAGCGGTGAACTGATCGGTGAGGAGCTATGCGCAATTAATTGCCCGCCGAGGACACGATCACCGGGGCGCACCAGTGGTTTGTTGGTCTCACCGATATGCTGTTTCAGCGGTAAATATAATTGTGGGGGCAGACTCGCCTGCTGCAGGCCCCGGGTCAGAGACTCTGCTTTATGATCTTCCAGGTGCAAACCCCCATGCATCTGGTGTAATTTATTTAGCCAATTTTTAGCGTTCATGCGCGAGCCCGGCCAGTGTGACTGGTGCCGCCCACTTCCAGTCATCGATAGTCTGACTGGTGGGAATCATATCGATGCAGTCGACCGGGCAGGGCGGAAGGCAGAGCTCGCAGCCGGTACATTCATCGGCAATCACCGTATGCATGTGTTTGGCAGAACCTAGAATCGCGTCAACCGGACAGGCCTGGATACAAAGGGTACAACCGATACAGGTTTGCTCATCGATTATCGCAACCAGTGGAACATCATGGTGCTCGCCATTTTCGGGATTAGCTTCGAGTATCTCGACCTCGAGTAGATCGGCGAGCGCGGCAATCGTCGCCGCACCGCCGGGCGGACACTGGTTGATCGGTGCTTCACCGCTGGCGATCGCCTCGGCGTAGGGTCGGCAACCGGCATAGGTGCATTGACCGCATTGAGTTTGAGGCAGCAGGGC
>QNFD01000213.1 GCA_003645435.1 Gammaproteobacteria bacterium
CACCCCGAGATCGCGCAGTGGGCAGAACGCGTTTACACGATTGTCTATACTGCCACCGATCCCTCGCAAAAACTTCGCGCGGCCATCGCCCTCGCACCGACAATTGGCTGGACCGGACGTTTTCCGATGGCTCTTGAGATCATAGAACTGGTTCGAAACTTCGCGAGCGCGCCGGATGTCTCTCCGATCACGCTCGCAACATTGCGCTATATCGAATCGATGCATTACATGCTTACTGGTGAACACGAGCTTTGTATGGACGCGGTTCATGGAGCAGTAGACATAGCGCTTAGCCATGGAATCCACACCTGGAAAAACAGTAGCTTGATCAATGGCGTGGTCAGCGCTCTCGGCGTCGGCAACCTCGATCTTGCCGAAAATTTACTGGCGCAAATTGATATGCAGGCGATGGTGGTTCGGCGCTTCGACTCCTGTCTGCACAGTTACTGCCTGGCCTGGCTAGCTAATCTGAAAAACAACGTGCTCGATGCTTATCATCACCACCGCACGGCGCTTCGAGTCGTTACCGAAGTGGGTGCACCGTTTTTCGAGGTCATGTTTCAGCTTGGCCTGGCACAGACACTATTCGCCTGTGACGATGAGCGCAAAGGCGTGAGTATGCTGCGCCAGATCCGTAAGAAAGCCAAAACTATCCCAAATCACTTGCTCGAGTTCATGATATTTCTGGCCTACGCACACATTGCGATGAATCATGGCCGCAAAGCCTCTGGCTTACGTGCGCTTAAATATGCGCTTGGGGTCGGCCGTGAACACAACTTCAACAACATTATTGGCTGGCAACCATGCGACCTGGCGGAACTGGCCGTGATTGCACTGGAAAATGGTATCGAGGTGGATTACGTGCGCCAATTCATTATTCGGCGTAACCTCAAACCTGTAAACCCGCCCTGGCATGTTGAAGATTGGCCCTGGAAGGCCCGGATTCGAACACTCGGCCAGTTTGGATTAGAACTGTATTCCGAGTCGAGCAAAGACAAGCCTCGCGGACGGCCGGTAGAACTGTTAAAAGTTGCGCTCGCACTCGGTGGTCGGGGTGTTGCTGTCGATCGCATCACCGACATATTGTGGCCGAACATTGATGCTGACTACGCACATCGCTCCTTCAATACGACACTTCACCGCCTGCGTAAACTACTCGGCGACGATCATGCCGTGGTGTTTCATGATGGTAAGCTGACGCTGGACGAAAATTATTTCTGGGTAGACATCTGGGCCTTCGACCGGGCCCTTGGCGCTGTTTCTGAATACCTGAGAAATCCCGCACTAGCTTCGTCCCAGGCACAACTGATGACCCTCGCGAACAGGGCTTTGTCTCTATACAAGGGTTCATTTTTGGGCGACGAGCTTTCTTCCTGGGCTATCAACGCTCGCGATCAATGGAAGAGTCGATTCGTACGCTTTGCCTGCGAGACTGCCGAGGCACTAAAAAACAACGAGCAAATTGATCAGGCTATCACTTTTTTGCAGGCCAGCCTTGACGCCGAAGATCAGGCCGAGGGCATTTATCGACAACTCATGCTCTACTATCTGGAGCGGGGCCGCAGGGCCGAGGGCATAGAAACATACAACCGCTGCCGTAACATGTTAAGCGCGGGGCCCGGCGTAGAACCATCTCCTGAAACCCTGAAAATCCACCAGGAGTTGATGGCGGGCGGAGAATCTGGCTAGCCGCTGGCTTCAAATCCCGGGTCCCTCGAGAGACTTTGAATTTGCGACTCGACATCGGTTTTAGTAAAGGCTGCCATCCAGCAGATCGACAATACCTGCAATATATAACGATAGTCGATTAACAATTCCAGATCGTTTCCCAGGGCTTTCTGTCGATAAATATTTAACAACTCACTGGATTGATAGCGATCAAAAGCCAGCGCATTGCATACTGTCGCCAGGTCCCAATAAGGCGAGGCCATTGATGAATACTCCCAGTCAATAATCCAGATTCGATCAGAGTCATCAATCAGAATATTTTCCAGCACCAGGTCATTATGCGACGGCCGCAGCCGGCTGTCCCTGACCAACAGCTTCTCTATTTTGGCTTGCGCGACTTCATAAACGCTACTGGCCAGATGCCGGTGCGAAGCGGGGACCAGCCGGTAGTATTGGACCAGTAATTCACCCAGGTCAACCTGGCCCTGGAAGTTCTTATTGCAATCATGCAGGCTACGCATAACCGTGACTAGCTGCTGGGATATCGATTCCCGCGAAATATCGTTTGGGGTTATTGGACGGGTCCTGTTAAGCGTGGAAGTCAGGCTTAGTCCGTTTTGATCGCGCCAGGCGCATTTAGGCGCTAATCCCAGTGTCTCTGCAATTTCGGCATTGTGGGCCTCGAACTGCCTGTTAATATATTGATTGGTTTCCGTTTTCGGAATTCTTAACACCCAGTCCTGCACACCATTTACGAGGCGAAAATTTTGATTGGTATAACCGGACAGTTTCGTAATCCGGGTCTTATTGCAATCCAGTCCCTGTAGTTGGGGAATGCATTTAAAAATTGGGTCAAAGTCCACAACAGGACGGTTAGTCACGATTTACCCAGGTAGTCATTTACTTCGGCCAGGGGCGATTCAGTTAAAAGCTGTTCCGTCGGCAACAGCGATATTACCCTGCCTTTACTGATGAAGGCGGTGTTTTCGGAAGCCAACAGTGCATCAGACGGTTGATGACTGACCAGCAGGGCTATCATTTGCTGTTCGATCACAATCGCCTTCAGTAATTCGATCATTTCCTGGCGTAATGCCGGCCCCAGAGCCGCAAAAGGCTCGTCCAGAAGTAATATTTGATGCTTCCGAATTAACGCACGGGCAATTGCCACGCGTTGCCTTTGGCCACCGGATAATTCTGCCGGCATACTTTTTCCGAAATCACCAAGCCCAAGATCATCCAGGGTCTGGTTTATTCCGGCATGCTGCTGAGCATCCAGCTTGAGCGAAGGATTGACACCCAGCGCTACGTTGGTGAATACATCGAGATGGGGAAACAGGTTATGTTCCTGGAACACGATGGTAACGGGCCGTTCGGCTGGTTCCAGGCTTTGAATCT
Organism: Gammaproteobacteria bacterium; assembly: GCA_003645435.1. Next base: position 3,064 of record QNFD01000213.1, read on the forward strand.
CGCGTCCAGCGACCTGGATTATTCCACTTGTCGGCTGATGAAAACCGGCAATCAACCCCAGTAAGGTGCTTTTACCGGAACCACTGGGGCCGATAAGGCTCAGTACTTCGCCGGGCTTTGCCTGCAGATCAAACAGCATCGAGTCGGTCTGTTTTTTTTTGCCCCGCGGGTAACAAAAAGCCAACCGCTCAATGCTTAACACGAGACTTTCCTCCAATTCCGGTTTCTAGCATCCAGAACACTAATAAACAGGATAGCAGTAGAAAAGCAGCCGTTACCGCGGCCTGGGGAATACGATAGGCCGATAGTTGTTGATATAACAATAAGGGTAAGGTTGTCGTATCGGGAGTACCAAATAGTGCTATTACACCCAGGTCGCCCATTGCCAGTGCGGCAACCAGCGCCGCCGACAGACCCAGTGGTTTACGTAATATCGGCCAGTCGACAAACTTGAAACGGTTCCAGCCACTTAATGCCAGGCTGTCGCACAGGTGATTGTAGCGCATTTTACTCTGTCGCATTGCCGGCCCGAGCGTGCGAATTACAAATGGTAACCCCATCATTGCATTGACCAGAATTACAATCGGCAAAGCCCAGTCGAATACATTAAGCCATGGCGCTATTAGCACAAAAAGACCAGTTCCGATTACCAGTGGCGGCACAACATAAACAATCGAACCGGCCAGTTCAATTAAACCGGCTCTCTTGTTTTGGCTGCTAGTCGCGAGATCGGTACTGGTATGGAGTAGGGCCCAGCCCGCAACTATGGAAAGGCTGGCCGCAGAAAGCCCGACCATCAAACTAAAGCCGGCAGAATGCCAGAGTTCAATACTGCTTAGTACCTGCCTTAGCGGGCCATTCAAAGCATCGACAAGCATGGCTAACAAAGGCATGCCGACAAACAGGGCCGCGAGCATAATTATGCCTGTGTTAATAAACAGATTACTGCTTCTTTTTCGTACCGGTAAAGTTGAAACCGTTATTTCAACATTGGGCAGCCTGTGAAATCGTGAACTAATCCAGGCAACCAGTACACACAGTGTTAATTGTAACAGGGCCAGCACAACCGCCTGCGACGGGTTAAAATCAAACCGCAATGACTGATAAATAGCGACTTCCAGGGTGGTGCTTCGAGGCCCGCCGCCGAGCGTCAAAACCACTGCAAAGCTGGTCAAACATAACATGAACACTAATAGACCCACTCCCGGCAGGCTTTCTCTCAGGGCCGGCCATTCCAGGTATTTCCATTGCTGCCACTGGCCCATGCCGAGCTGATCACCGAGTTGCCAGTGGTGGTCCGGTATCGATTGCCAGACAGGCAGGAGCAGACGTACCGCCAACGGCAGGTTAAAGAATACATGCGCAATTAAAATACCATTCAGGCCATAAAGCGCTCGACCGAGCGGGATCCAGCCATTGCTGCCGTAAACCGATACCACCCCCATCACCACCACCACGGCCGGAACTACCAGCGGCAGTCCGAACAACCTGAGCAACAAGCCGCGTAAAGGGAAGTCGCCGCGACGCGCAAACGCTCGTGCCACCAATAACGCGAAACCGATACTTAACAAGGTCGACAGGCTTGCCTGCCATACACTGAAAAACAGCACCCTGCGGATATACTGACTTTGCCATAACGAACCGAGTCCGCTGTCGGTAGTAGCCAGACCAGAAACACCAAGCAGGCCCGCCATTGGTGCCAGCACCAGAAGCGCGAGTACTGCAAGAACGGGGTAAGCAGAACGGAAACCGGGCATTGAATTTTATCTACCGTATGCAATCAGGTCGGAACAACCTTCATCTGACAGGCGGGCTAGTTCGCCATGACTTCAAGCCATTCGTAAACCCATTGCCGGCGTTTATCGGCGATCTCGATGTCGCTAAACAACAGTGCCGGTGCGGGATCGATCAATTGCCTGAAAGCAGGGGGTAATTTTGAGCGTTCGAGTGACGCCGGATACATCCAGTTGGTCGTCGGGATAATGCTCTGGAATTCCGGTTCTTGCATGAACTCCAGGAATAACCGGGCCAGCGCCTGTTGCCGACTCGAGGCGAGTAAGCCCGCTACTTCGATTTGCTGGTAATGTCCCTCAGAAAATCGTGCAGCGGCGTAGCGCTCGTCCTGCTCTGCAATGATGTGATAAGCCGGTGACGTGGTATAACTCAGCACCATCGCTGCTTCACCCTTGAGAAACAGTCCATAAGCCTCACTCCAGCCTTTACTGACCGTAACGATGCGGTCTGAAAGCTTTGCCCAGGCCTCGTCAGACCGATCACCATAAACTTTCTTAATCCATAACAGCAACCCCAGTCCCGGTGTACTGGTGCGTGGATCCTGGATTAATATCTGCGG
>QNFD01000214.1 GCA_003645435.1 Gammaproteobacteria bacterium
AATCAAGGATCGGATCGCAGTCGTGATGATCGATGCCGCTGAAAAAGAGGGCAAAATCAAACCGGGCGGCACCATCATCGAGGCCACCGCGGGTAATACCGGACTGGGCCTTGGACTGGTTGCGGCGCAAAAGGGTTACAAGCTAGTCCTCGTTATCCCGGACAAAATGAGTCCCGACAAAATACGCCATATTCGTGCCATGGGCGTCGATGTTCGCCTCACCCGCTCCGATGTGCAAAAAGGTCATCCGGAATACTACCAGGACTATGCCCGGCGCCTGGCGCAGGAGATACCGAATTCGTTTTACATCGACCAATTCTCCAACCCAAGCAATCCGATCACCCACGAAACCGAAACCGGCCCCGAAATACTGGAGCAAATGGAAGGCAGAATCGATGCCATGGTAGTTGGTGTTGGGTCCAGTGGTACGGTCACGGGGCTTGGACGCTTCTTCAAGAAGAACGCGCCCAACTGTGAAATGGTGCTCGCCGATCCCGAGGGATCGGTGCTGCGCGAGCTCATCGAAACCGGTGTCATGCCAAAGGCCGGATCCTGGTTGGTCGAAGGCATTGGTGAAGATTTTGTACCCTCAATCTGCGATCTCGATCTGGTGCACAAAGCCTATTCGATTAGCGATGGCGAAGCCTTCAAGACGCAACGCGAGTTACTCGAACGCGAAGGCGTGATGGCGGGATCCTCTACCGGCACCCTGCTCTCGGCCGCACTGCGTTATTGTCGTGAGCAAACTTCGCCAAAACGAGTAGTCACCCTGGTTGGCGATACCGGCAACAAGTACTTGTCAAAATCGTTCAATGACTCCTGGCTGGCCGACCAGGGATTGCTCGGGCGCGAACCGGTTGGTGATCTGCGTGATATCATCGCACGACCGGCGGATACCGGTGATATCGTCACCGTCACATCCGACGATAACCTGATTACCACCTACAAACGCATGCGTATGTTTGACGTTTCCCAGATTCCCGTCATGGACGATGGTAAGGTTGTTGGTTTGATCGACGAATCGGATATCCTGCTCGGTATTTACAATAATGAAAAGAGTTTCGATCAGCAGGTTTCATCAATTATGGTGACCGATCTGGAAATTGTGCCTCCTTCGGCCAGCATCGATAGTATTTTGCATCTGTTCAAGCAGGACAAGATCGCCATCGTCGCGGATGACGATACCTTTTACGGCCTGATTACGCAGATCGATCTGATCAACCACTTACGTAAGGCCACCATGTGAAACAATGGATTTATAGCCTCTGGCAGGGCTAAAACACAGGATATGAGGCATATTTCCTGCTGAAATTAAAAAGTTATTCAGCTGTTTTGACTTCCATCACAAAAAGCTATTAAATGAGTTTATCTGGAGATTGATGCCTGACTGTAGCCCGCCAAATAATGCGACAGTCATCAGAATATTTTCCCTTTTAGCCCAGGACCCGATCCATGGATACACAACGCCTTCTCACCAGTCTCAGCCTCAAAATCATTATCCAGTTTGGGATTGTTGTAGGCATGCTAGCCTTTGCTATTTTCTGGAATTTTGATTTCATCTATCGGTTTTATTTCGAAAATCAGCAAACCGATACCGGCATTTTAATCAATACCGCAATAGCCAGCTTAATGGTGGTTGGCATGGGCAATATTCTTTACCTGCTTTTATATTATAAGTACGAGGAAGACGCGATCGCGGGCTTTGTTAATAACATCGAATCATTAAATTCTGACCTGTTAGAAGGTTTGCCGCGAAACGCATTGGTTGTTAAACGTTATGCGACCATGCAATCAATACAAACCGCGGCGGGTGAGATTAACCATAGCGCACTCTCGGCGATGCTAACCGCTGATGAGGGCACCCGCTTCGGCCTGGTCAGATTTATTAACAATATCCTCATATTGACGGGTGTGTTCGGCACCATTGTTTCGCTTTCGATTGCCCTGCTTGGCGCCTCGGACCTGATCGATTCGGCTGCCGGCAGCCTGGGCGGCATGGGCCTGGTGATTCATGGCATGTCAACGGCGCTGTCGACTACCATAACCGCGATTGTCAGTTACGTAATCTTCGGTTATTTTTATACGCGTCTAGCCGATGTGCAAACACACCTGCTCAGCGGTATCGAACAACTGACCTCGGTGTACCTGATGCCGAAATTTGTCAAAACAAGCGACGATATTACCAATAGAATGGCCGGCCTGATCAAGGCAGTCATCATGGCCGGTGATAAGCTGAAGAGTACCCAGGAGGTTTACCAGGAATCGGCACTAAGCCTGCAACAATCCATTTCTTCCAACCAGCAACAAATGGGAATATTGTTTGACGACATGGCGGAAATTAAATCGTTGCTGAGAGAAGGTTTCCGACTGCCCCAGCCTGAAGACAATTCCGAGTAATAGCGAAGCAAAAACATGAACGCGAGTTTCGCACCTATCGGACAGACTGAGGCCAGCCATAGCGGGGAAAATAGTTTCTGGCCGTCTTTCACCGATATCATGATGGTCATCACCATGATCTTCCTGATGGCGACCAGCCTGTTGGTAGTACGTAACTGGCAACTGGTGGCCGAGTTGCGCGAAAGTCTAGACGCCGAGCAGATCGCTGCGCAACTGATCGAATCCACCACACAGGAAAACGCCACGCTCGACGAACGCCTGGCCAACGCCGAACAAAGCAACTCGATTTTACGCCTGCGTCTAATGAAAAAAGATGAGGAATTAAAACTCGCTACCGACGCACTGCGCCAGCAGGAAAGCAATATCATCTCCCTCGAAATTGAAAATGTCGATGTCAAAAAGTCTCTCGAGCAGGCGAATATCGCAGTCGTCACCGCGAACCTGGAGATTGAAAAGGTAACCACCGACTACCAGGATTTACAAAGCCAGTTGGCTAGCCTTCGGGTGCTGCTCAATCAGCAAAAACTCGAGAGTGACGAGACCAAAATACAGCTTAGCAGTGCGCAAAGCGAAATCAAATCCCTCACCCAGTCTAACCTCGAGCAACAGCTAAACATTTCCAGCCTGCAGCGGGAAAAGCTTCTGCTGGATCAGGAAATAGAGGCCTATAACCGCCAGTTGCTAACCCTGAAAGGCGACTACGAAGTGGTCAAATCCAAGTATGAAGAACTCGTCAAACCGGCGCGTTCGGCAAAAGGCAAAGTCATCGCCGAGGTGTATTACATCAAGGGTAAAAATGGAGAGGTTATTCGATACAAGCAACCCGGGGACATCCTATTTTCTATTTTACCCCTGGCTGAAGTGGAGAAACACCTGTCAAAACTCAAGGCCGAGCATGGTAAGAACCTGTACGTGAAGATCATCATTCCCGAAAATAGCGGTCTTTCATATAGCGAAGCCTGGGATTTCATGCGTAACCTGCTGGTGAAATACGATTATTACTACCAGGGGAAATAATCCTTGTTTCTAAATCCGGCACTTCAAGGAAATTTATGAATGCCAGGTTGCTTTTATGCACCGATAACGCATTCAAATTGTGAAATGCAACTGCTACAATCGCGCGGCATTGTCCCCGTGGCACAATTGGATAGCGCGACGCCCTCCTAAGGCGTAGGTTGCCCGTTCGAACCGGGCCGGGGACACCATTTTCTTGATCAGCATGATCTGTTCCTGCCGGGACGGGTCGATGATATTTTGAATTTACAGGGCTGAGGACCCAGTTTCGCTGGTCCTGATGCGTACTACGTTTTCGAGATTGGTAACGAAAATTTTACCATCGCCGATTTTCCCGGTTTTTGCTGATTCGATTATGGTATCGATAACCTGGTCGACCCGGTCATCGTCGACGGCGACCTCGATTTTCACCTTGGGGATATAATCGACCACGTATTCGGCGCCACGATACAACTCCGTATGCCCCTTTTGACGCCCGAATCCTTTTACTTCATAGACCGTGAGGCCTGTGATACCGATTTCTGACATCGCTTCTCGAACGTCATCGAGTTTGAATGGTTTAATTATTGCGCTGACTATTTTCACATTGCCTCCAAAGCTGCCTGGAAAAATTATTACATTTACGGCGCTTAATTGGAATGCTTGCGTTCCTGTTCAAACACCGCCATCGATTCGACATGTGCGGTTTGAGGAAACATATCCATAACGCCGAAGTGGGTGAGCCGATAGCCGCTGTCGCAAATAATTTTACTATCCCTTACCAGGCTGGCCGGCTGGCAGGATACATAAACGATAATTCTGGTTCGGAATCGAGAAATGATTTGTACTATTTCGAGTGCACCCGACCTCGGCGGATCCAGCAATATCTTGTCGTATTGCTGCTTCATCCAGCCAGTATCAGGATCCGGCTGGGTCAGATCGGCGACAAAATAATCGCTATTATCGATATTGTGCGCTAGCGCATTTTCCTTTGCGCGTGTAACCATCACCTGGTCGCCTTCGACAGCGGTCAGAGTTGCGCACAGGCGCGCTATCGGTAAGCTAAAGTTTCCAAGGCCGCAAAACAGGTCGAGTACCCTGTCCTGTTTGTTCAAATCGAGAAAACCCAGTGCCTGTTTTACCATTTGCTGGTTGATACCTGCATTCACCTGGGTAAAGTCAACCACCCTGAATCCTATTTTGATATCGTCATTTTCTAAAGGTGAGAAATACAGCGACTGTTTTTCGGGATACAGGTTGGTAATACTATCGGGTCCACCAGGCTGGAGCTGAATCCAGAAGCTGTTCGATTTGGCAAAATCAATCAGCTTTTCAGTGTCCTCACTGGAAAGATCTTTGAGATTACGAAATACGAGGGCAACATGGTCATCGTCGCAGGCGACTTCTATCTGCGGTATCGATTCTCTCGCTTCGAGACTCTCGATCAGGTCGGCAAGTGCCTGCAAGCGGTGGCCGACCTCGGGTACCAGCACTTCACAACGCGACATATCCGCCAGGTAGCGCGTGTTTCGTTCGCGGAATCCAACCAGTACCCTGCCCTTCTTGCGGACATACTTGACTCCAAGCCTGGCTTTTCGTCGATAGCCCCAGGCGCTAGACCGCAGTGCCGGGATCACCTGGCCGACATTAATCTCGGCATGCTCCAGCATCTCCAGCAGCGATTGCTGTTTGAACGCCACCTGGTCGTCATTTTTCATATGCTGCAGGCTACATCCCCCACAGACATCGAAAGCATCACATTTAGGCTGCACCCGCATAGCCGATGCCCGTATCACGTCGAGCGTGACTGCCTGATCATAATTACGATTACTTTTCCTGATCTGGATTCGCACTTCTTCACCCTCGAGAGCACCGAAAACGAATACTGTCTTGCCATCGATATGGGCAATGCCACGACCCTCGTGCGACATCGCCTCGAT
>QNFD01000215.1 GCA_003645435.1 Gammaproteobacteria bacterium
CAGGCGATGGCGACCGGGTCAGCGCCGACAGTATACTATGCCGGATATCAGGTCCGGCGAGAGCGATGCTAAGCGCCGAGCGCACCGCACTTAACTTCCTCCAAACCCTGTCCGGAACAGCGACGGCGACAAGCCGCTATGCGAACCGTATCCAGCACACCTCTTGTCGAATCCTCGATACCCGCAAGACCATTCCGCATTTACGCCTGGCACAGAAGTATGCAGTAAAATGCGGCGGCGGCATTAATCATCGCATCGGGCTGTTTGATGCCTATTTAATCAAGGAAAATCATCTTGCCGCGAGCGGCGGCATCAAAGCCGCGGTCGATCGTGGGCGCGAACTGAATCCTGACCGTCTGCTTGAAGTCGAAGTCGAAAACCTGGACCAGCTGCAGCAGGCAATAGACGCGAAAGTCGATCGTGTATTACTCGATAATTTCAGCATTGAACAAATGCGACAGGCGGTGGCTTTAAACAACAACGCCACTCAACTGGAAGCCTCCGGCAATATTACCGAGCAAACCTTAGTTGAAATCGCAGAAACCGGCGTCGATTTTATTTCAATCGGCGCCCTTACCAAGCACCTGCGTGCAATCGATTTTTCGCTTCGCTTCGCCTGAAAAGGTTTTTACTCTTTCCCTGGATTCAAACCATTGGAACAAAATAATACCACCCCGACTGTTACGACTGACTCCGAGCATGTACTAAAAGGGATTATTGCACTAGTCCTCGCCACTCTTTTTTTCGCCGCCCAGGACGCGATTACCAAGCATCTGACGCAATCGATTTCAGTGGCTCAAATTGTCAGTGTACGTTTCTTTTTCTTTTCACTGTTTGCACTCGTATTCGCGGCACGCAGAATCGGTATAAAAGCCGCTTTCCATTCTTCACGACCGAAATCACAGATTGTACGCGGCTTGTTAATTGTTAGCGAAATAGCGCTTTTTGCCTACGCCCTGCACTACCTGGGACTTGCTGAAATGCACGCAATTTTCGCCTGTTTCCCGCTCATCATTACCGCGCTCTCGGTGCCATTTCTTGGGGAGTCGGTCGGTTGGCGACGCTGGCTCGCGGTGGGCCTTGGATTCATAGGAACGCTAATCATCATCCGGCCCGATACCGGCGCTTTCAGTCCTTACGCGTTGATAACCCTGCTATGTGCTTTTATGTTTGCAATTTACAACCTGATCACACGTAAGGTGTCGCGCCATGATCACTTTGAAACTTCGCTGCTTTATTTCGGTGTGGTCGGATTTATCGCTTCCTTGCTGGTAGTTCCTTTTTACTGGCAGACGCCTGATTCCGATCAGGTTTTCTGGTTAGCCGTGATTAGTATTACCGGAATTTTTGGCCACCTGCTTTTGATCAAGGCCCTGCAACTGGCGCCCGCGGTGATACTGCAGCCTTTTAATTATTTCATACTGTTATGGGCAATGATTATCGGCTACTCGATTTACGGGGAAGTATTGCAAATCTACAAGCTTGTCGGCGCGGCGCTAGTCGTCAGCAGCGGTGTTTATATTGCCCGCCGAGAGTTTATTGTCGCACGCGCCGAACGCAGGCGCTTACGCCGTGCCATGTATCCTCCCGAGGTTTGACAAAGTAATCGATTCCCTGGGGTACCATTTGCACTCATCGGTTCAGTAGCAATCTGACTCGATTTTTTACCGCAAAGTGAATTATTTTTCCACAAAGACCAATTCCCAACTAGTGAAAGTCATTGATTTTTGCTATCATTCTGGGTTGAGAAAATTGTTTTTTAAATCTCTCTTCTTTTTCATTCAGTCAGCTATTTTCAGGAGTCACGCACATTAACGGCAGCACCATACTTATTAATCTAGTGGGTGGTGTCGCTTTATTGTTGTGGGGCTTACGCATGGTGCGGATCGGCATTACCGATGCCTGGGGTACCGAGGTACGCACCGCACTGGGCGCCAGTCTCTCGAATCGATTCAAAGCATTTTTTACCGGTCTCGGTGTTACCGTGTTATTGCAAAGCAGTAGTGCGACCGCTTTGTTGACAGCTTCATTCAGCGGTCAGGGTATTATCACCACCGCCCCCGCGCTTGCGGTGTTACTGGGTGCAGACGTCGGCACTACCCTGGTAGCGCAAATTTTAACTTTTGACCTGTCGGCACTGTCACCCTTCCTGATTGCCATCGGTGTTGCGATGTTCACCTATTCCGACGCCGGTCGTACACGCGATATTGGACGGCTCGCACTAGGTATCGGCATGATGTTACTGTCACTGAAACTGATTCTTGCCGCCTCACTGCCAATGCGCGAATCTGAGGTTATTCAGGAAATTTTTGCATCACTGGGTAACGACCTGGTGCTGGCGGTAATTGTTGCTGCTATCGTCGCCTGGCTCGCGCATTCGAGCCTTGCGACCGTATTGCTTATAATAACGCTCGCGAGTACCGAAGTGCTCGAACCCACGGTAACCTTCGCATTTGTGCTGGGCGCCAATATAGGCGGCGCCATACCACCATTCGTCGCCACGCTCGGCGCCGTTAGTAGCGCCCGCCGACCACCACTGGGTAATTTGATTTTTCGTGTCTGCGGCGTATTGCTGGTGTTACCCTGGCTAACCAGCCTGGCCAGCTGGTCAGCGCAGTTCGATATCGGTACTCCACGCTTGATTGCCAGCTTTCATATGTTTTTCAATATTGCACTGGCCTGTGTGTTTTTACCGATGATCAACCGTATGGCAAGCCTGACCCAGCGACTGCTTCCCGACGATGAGGAAGAGTCCCATGAACTCAAACCGATGCATCTCGACAAGTCGGCTTTTGAAACCCCTCTGGTCGCACTCGTCAATGCCGAACGTGAAGTGCTGCGCATGGGCGAAGTGGTCGAGCGTATGTTCAGAAACACTTTTATTGCGTTGAAGAAAAATGATATCGAACTGGCCAAGAAAACCCGCAAGATGGACCAGGTTGCCAACCTGTTTTACGACGAAGTCAAACTTTACCTGACCAAGCTGAGCCGTGAAACCCTGGGTGAAAAGGAAAGCGAACGTTGTAACGAAATAATGACCTTCGCTACTAACCTGGAGCACATTGGCGATATCATTTCAGTAGATATGATAGATAGCATTTTGCGTAAAAAACTTGTCGATCGCCATAAAATGTCGCTACAGGACCGTGAAGATATCAACAGTTTATATCAGCCGGTGCTGCTCAGTTTCAACCTCTCCCTCAGCGTTTTCACTTCGGGTGATATCGGCATGGCGCGCCAGCTACTGGCGAAGAAATACCAGTTCAGAAAACTGGAAAAAGCGGCCGTGGTAAATCACCTGAACAAGCTTCGCGAAGACGTGACCTACAATTCCCAGCTTAGCGCACTCCAACTCGACGTACTGCGTGACCTGAAACGGATCAATTCACACCTGACATCGGTTGCCTACCCAATCCTGGAAGCCGCCGGGCAATTGCGAAGCCGGTTGCGTACCACCGATACAGCGGAAACAACCGAGATTAAGACTTAGGGAGCCTTTGATTAATTCTGAGTTATTTAGAATTGCAGTTAAAAACTAGACGTTTTTAGTTATTTTATTTAGTTCGTAAAACTTCCCTTTTTGGTTGATGCACCCTCACCCCTGCCCTCTCCCTCTGGGAGAGGGCGCACAAAACTGTCCCCTCTCCCCAGAGGGGCGAGGGTTAGGGTGAGGGGCGCTAGCTGCCTATCCTATATATCCGACGCTACCCCCTGCCAACGTTCCAGGGTGCCGACATCGGTCCACTTACCCTGGTACAGCTCACCACTGAGACTCCCATTATCGGCAGCCTGTTGCAGCAATGGTGCTAGTGCCCGCTTACCCGGTTCCAAACCCTTGAAAAAAGACCTGTGATAGCAGGCTATGCCGGCAAAGGTATGGCGTCCCTCGATATCATTACTCAATAGTCCGTTGTCTAATACAAAATCACCCTGTGGATGAAAATCCGGATTTTTCACCAGCACCAGGTGGGCTTCGGATTCGATCTGGACTAACCGTTCAAACGGATAATCGGTAAAAATATCTCCATTGACGACTATGAACCGGTCACCCAGGTAGTCGAGGGCCTGGACAATGCCGCCGGCGGTTTCGAGCGCTTCGGGTTCATGGCTATAAACGACCTTGAGCTTAAATTGATTACCATCACCCACTGCCGCTTCGATTGTTTGCGCCAGCCAGCTCACATTAATGACCACAGATTCAAAACCTGCAGTTGCCAGTGCTTCGAGGTGATAGAAAATCATCGGTCGACCGCCAATTTCGAGCAAGGGCTTCGGGCAGGTATCGGTGTGTGGCCGCAAACGTTCGCCGCGGCCGGCGGCAAGAATCATTGCATTCACCATTTGGCACCCCTTAAAATGTGCTTTTTCGGTGATTTCCATTTCATAGCAACGCCTTAACGCGGGACTTCAAACCCAGCTCCGAGATCAGGGAGTAAAGTCCTATCATGTTCACTTCTTCGGCGCTGACCTGCTCGATATACGCGAGCGTGCGCGGGATATCTTTTAGATAGCCATGCTTGCCGTCTCGAATCTTAAGTCGCGAAAAAATACCAAGCACTTTCAAATGTCTTTGGATACCCATTAAATTAAACCAGCGCAGGAATTTCGCCGGCTCCACATCTACGAGCTCATTGACCCTGGCAAATTCGTAAAAATCGAGCGCCAGTTGATCGACCCTGACCGGCGGCCAGGCAATATAGCAATCGCGCAGCAGCGAAACCAGGTCATAGGTTATCGGACCTTTAACCGCATCCTGAAAGTCCAGTATGCCAGGATTGCGGGCCTCGATTTTCATCAGGTTACGCGAGTGGTAGTCTCGATGAACAAATACCTGGGGTTGCTCCAGCGTATTTTGCACGAGCGTCTGTTTGATCGACAGCCATTGAGCCTGTTGGGATGCATTCAGCTCTATACCAAGCAGTTCCGCCAAAAACCAGTCGCGAAACAAATCCATCTCCTGTATCAATAACTGTTCATCGTAGGCAGGCAGATCGTCACAGTCGATACTGGTTTGCATTCTTAACAGGGCGATAAGCGCGTCGGCATATAGCGGACCCTCGCTGTTCGCATCCAGTACCGATAGATAATCGGTACTGCCAAAATCGGTCATTAACAAAAATCCCTGGGTCTGGTCCTGGTGGATAATTTCCGGAGCACTGAGTTTAGCTTTACGCAACCTCGAAGCGATATCAATAAATCGATCACAGGGTTCCTTTTCCGGCGGGGCATCCATCAGGATCCAGGAATCGTTACCGCATTCGACGCGCAGATAGGATCGAAAACTGGCATCTTCCGATGCCG
>QNFD01000216.1 GCA_003645435.1 Gammaproteobacteria bacterium
GCAATAGCTATGGATCAAGGGGGATCGATCAAGATTGGCAGCCAGATTTTTCCTGAATTCGTTCAGGCATAAACCGTAATTTTCAATCATGTCAACAATCTGAGATGAATTATTGAATTATAATGATATTCATCAATATGGGCGCCGCCTTCGTGCAATATGCGGGCTATAGCGACATTACCACGTGCTCGCATTCATATAAGTCCTGGTAAATATTCTCTAGCTGCTTTTGGTTTTGAACCGTAAATGTAATGGTTAGGGCGATGTATTTACCCGCTTTACTGGCTCGCCTGCTAACCTCGAAATATTCTGCCTGTGGACAGCGGGTCTTAATCAATGCCAGCACGATATCTTCAAATTGCACCGATTGATTGCCGAATACTTTAAGGGGAAATCGACTCGGATAGTCAATTAGTTCCAGAGCGCTAGCCGTTTTAATTTGTTTATCGGCCATCAGGGGCTCGCATCACCCTGAGCTTATAATCCTGGTAAAGCTGTATGATCTGTTGCCAGACAACCCCTGGGCGACCTTTGCCCACCGCATGTTGGTTCAAGGTTACCACCGGCAAAATTTCCCGGGTTGACGAACTCAGCCAGATTTCATCCGCACGATGCAGTTCATCTTCATTGATTTCTTTTTCACGGCAAATAATTTTGTTTTGCTTGCATAGCTCGATAATTATCTCTCGGGTAATGCCGCCCAGCATGTGCCGACTCTTCGGCGGGGTTAACACAATATCATCTTTAACAATAAACAAATTGCTTTGTGAACCCTCGATCGCCTGATTCTTGCGAATTAAAATCGCCTCGTCGGCACCCTGATCCATGGCCTTTTGTAGCAGCATGGTATTCGGTAACAGGTTAATTGTCTTGATGTGACAATCGCTCCAACGGGTGTCCGCCAGGGTCACCGCTTTTGCTCCCGCAGTGGCGGAGTCCTGGCTCGCGTAGAACTGTTCGCTGCAGGTTACGAGCACATTTGGCTGCATATCAGATGACCAGGCGTGATCCCGTTTCGACATGGTGCCACGCGTAATCTGCAGGTAAATAACACTATCGGCATCCGCGTGATTGTGCGTAATCAATGTGGAGAATATTTCCAGCCAGGCGGTCAGCGAAAGCGGATTAGGGATATCGATCGCATCCAGGCTATTTTGCAATCGTGCCAGGTGAGCCTTGCCGCGTAGTAATTTTCCAGAATAGACAGGTATGACTTCGTACACCCCGTCACCAAACATGAAACCACGATCAAAAACCGATATTCTGGCCTCGGTGGGAGCGATATAATCGCCATTCAAATAAAGTATTTCAGACATCCTATTTAAACATTAATTTTATACTGTCAAGCGCCTTGACCATTAAGCCGCCATCGTTTACATCGTGTGTCGCGACAATGCTTTCATTGACAATAACCTCGTCATCCAGCTTGACTGTAACCGTCCCCAGTTCCTGACCAAAAGTAATCGGCGCTGAAACTTCGCTTTCTATTTCCATCGATGCCTGCAGTTCCTTGTAACGGCCACGCGGTATTGTGATATAAATATCCCTCGCAACACCCATTGCAATCTGCTCCCGATCACCATACCAGACACGCGTAGTCTTCAGTATTTCGTTAGCCTGGTAAAGACGATGTGTTTCGAAAAAACGATACCCATAGTTCAACAGGGCCAGGCTATTCTGGGTACGCGCCTTGTCAGAATCGGCTCCAAGTGTTACCGAGATCAAACGCATATCGCCCCGCAGTGCGGATGCCACCAGGCAATATCCAGCCGCCTCGGTGTGCCCCGTTTTAACCCCATCTACGGTGTCGTCACTCCATAGCAGGCGGTTGCGGTTATACTGACGAATTTCGTTATAGGTATATTCTTTTTCCTTATAAATTCGATAAGTCTCGGGGAATTCCTGGATTACCGCACGCGTCAGAATTGCGATATCCCGCGCGCTACTATAGTGCCCTTCGACAGGCCATCCAGTTGCGTTTTTGAAACTGGTATTGGTCATACCCAGCAAATTGGCCTGATGATTCATGTAACCCGCAAAGGCAGATTCTGACCCGGCGATGTGCTCGGCAAGTGCGATGCTAGCATCGTTACCGGATTGAATGATTAAGCCTTTGAGTAATTCTTCTACCGGTATCTGCTTGCCTACTTCGACAAACATTTTTGAACCCTTCATTCTCCATGCTTTTTCGCTTATGGTTACAAGCTCATCTGCCGCTATATCACCGTCAGAAATTGCCTTGTCGACCAGGTAGGCAGTCATCAATTTGGTAATACTGGCGGGCTCGACGCGCTTGTCAGGGTTCTTCTCGGCGAGTACCCGGCCGCTGTTGAAATCCATCAGAAAATAACTATCTGCGTTCAGCGCAGGCGGCTCAGGTATTGGTTTTGGAGCAGCTCCTACTGAGGTACAGATCAGGGCAAAAAGGACTGAAAAGATAAAATTGGTAGTCTTCATTTGAATGCAGTGTATAGATTGATTAAATGAGGGGCGATTGTAGCGGCCAGCCCATGACGTAACAAGAACTAACCCGCATTTATCATTAATTGGGGACGTAGCACAGTTTTAATTTGTCTATCCAAATAGCTGGACATTCCGCGTTGAAAACTGTGCTACGTCCCCAATTAATTCTGCTTCAGTCCTTTACGACGATACGCGCGGTGATATAGCCCTTGCCTTTGAGGCGGCGGATTATCGCATTAGCCTCGTCTATATCATAAAGTGGTCCCAGTCTGACCCGAAAAAACAGACCACTGCTGGTTTCTAACTCGGAAATTAAAACCGCCTGCTCGTTGGCATCCTGTAACTCGCGAACCAGGTTCATTGCGTTAAACTCCAGGCCAAAAGACCCGACCTGAACAAATAACGGTACCCCTTCGACATTCTCATCGGGCAGTGGTATAGAACGAACAACAGATGCTGTATTGATCTGACCCGGCCTAAGCGTGGCAATTTCAACCTTCGCCGTACCCGCGCCGGTAATATCGAGTTTTTGCGCCGCGGTATAGGATAAATCTATAATACGGCCATCGACGAACGGGCCACGATCGTTGACCTTTACTATTATGGAACGCCCATTGGATAGATTTTTCACTCGAACATAGACAGGTATGGGCAGGGTCTTGTGAGCCGCTGTCATCGCATACATGTTATACACTTCACCACTCGATGTTTTTCTACCATGAAATTTTTTACCATACCAGGAAGCGATTCCCCGTTGCTTGAAACCGTTGGCACTATCAAGTACATAATAACGCTTACCCGCAACCACGTAGGACGAGGGATTACCGCTCTTCGATTTTTTAGTATGCGGGATGCTGGAAACCTCGGTACTGCTGCCGCGGTCGCCAATGGGCACCCCGAAGGTACAGGCCGAGAGGCTGACAACAATAAATCCAACAATTACCGGACGACTGAATAGCACTAGTCCTGCTCCATCCTGGCTTTGATTAATAACGACAACTGGTATACGGCCATCGCGTATAACTCGCTATGATTGTATCGCGTAATAACATAGAAATTTTGCATTCCAACCCAGTACTCAGAATGGTTTTTCTGTTCCAGCCTCACCAACGCCACCGCGGTATCGGGGGCTAATTCTGCTTTTGACTGCAATCCGCTTTGCGCCAGATCAGACCACTTATACGAGGGTTTAACCCCAGGCGTAAGATTTGCAACGCTATTTGTTTCCCGCACGGTAAGAGGACCGGCCACCGCTTCCTCGGCGCGCCAACCGTGTTTGACAAAATAGTTAGCCACGCTTGCGGTAATATCGGCGATGCTGTCAAATAAATTGATCTGGCCATCCCCATCAAAATCGACAGCATATGCGCGGTAACTCGAAGCGATAAATTGCGGCATACCCATTGCCCCGGCATAAGACCCCTTCAACTCTCCGGCATTCAAATTCTGCTCTTTCACCAGCAACAGGAACTGTTCAAGTTCACGTCTAAAAAACGAAGCCCGTTTAGGATAATCGAAAGCCAGGGTCACCAGGCTATCGAGCACCGGGTCCTTACCCTTATAGATTCCGTAATAGCTTTCAACACCGATAATGGCGACGATAATTTGTTCTGGAACCCCTGTTTTTGCAGACACTTCTGATAGTAATTGCTGATTATCCCGCCAGAATTTTGCACCCAGTTCTATGCGTTTTTGTTTGATGAAAATGGGCCGATACTGATACCATTCGAGTTCCTTTTCAGCCGGACGGTTGAGTAGATCAAACAGGTGGCCCTGTTTTTTCACCCCGGAAAACAAAACCACCAGCTCTTCTTCGCTGTATTCGCTGTTACCCGCAAGCTTTTCTACAAATGCGTTAACATCGGCACGATTACTATAATCACCGGATTTGATTTCAACCGCGTTGACAACAATCGGTAATAGTAATCCTAAAAACAAAAAATATTTCATCATTTAACCCAGGAAACGCTTTGCCGATCTAATCGACATTATCAATCCGAAACCCATCATCAGGGTCACCATTGAAGTCCCACCATAACTAATAAGTGGTAGCGGGACACCAACGACCGGCAACATCCCGGCAACCATACCAATATTGACAAACAAATAGACAAAAAAGGTCAAACTCAATGCTCCCGCCAGCAGCCGACCAAAATTCTCTTTAGAGCAGGCGGCGATATACAGACCCCGATAGATTATCGCCAAATACAATAGAATCAATAAAATACTGCCATAGAATCCAAATTCCTCGCCAAAAACAGAGAAAATGAAATCGGTTGACCGCTCTGGAATAAAATCGAGCTGCGACTGGGTACCGTTGAGCCAGCCTTTACCATAGACGCCACCTGAACCGATCGCGATTTTTGACTGGATAATATGATAACCTGAACCCAATGGATCACTCTCGGGGTTGAGCAAGGTAAGAATGCGATTGCGTTGATAATCGTGTAGCACGAATTTCCACATCAAGGGCGCCATTAAAGAAAATAGAAATCCCAGGCTGAGCATAATTTTCCAGCGTATACCCGCCAGGAACAACACAAAAAATCCAGCACTGCCAACCAGTATTGCGGTTCCCAGGTCCGGCTGACGAGCGATCATAACTACCGGAATCATTACCAGTATTACCGATACTGTTAAAGCCTTCCAGCCTTCAGGCAAACTACGATCGGCTAAATATGAAGCCACCATCATAGGTACCGCCAATTTTAAAATTTCGGATGGCTGAAATCGGATAAATCCAAGATCTAGCCAACGTTGTGCACCCTTGCCTACCTCACCAAAAAACATTACCCCCAGTAGTAATAATAGACCCAGTAGATAAATCCAGGTCGAAAC
>QNFD01000217.1 GCA_003645435.1 Gammaproteobacteria bacterium
GTGATCGAGCTGGTCGCTGCCTGTATGGATTTTCCACCCGCCAGTCAGGCAGACGAGGTGCCGACTGAAGCCGGGTCAGAGCAATGAAGTGCGCAACAATGATAGCCTCCAACGACAACACGCTCACCGCCTTGCTTGATCAGGCCTGTAGCAGTGCGGATCCCTATCAGTCGGCTGCCCTGCACCCCTGGTTGAGCGCATCGGAGCGTGCTGTCTGCGAAAAAATCATATTCGCGCAGCGTCGCCACCCGAGGATATTCGCGCGGGCAGCTTACACACCGGTTTCGCTGTTGCAACGGCTGGCCCTGGAAAACGATTCGGTAATCCTGGATAAGCTGGTTAAAAATCCCGCTACGCCGACGACAGTGTTGAAACAACTGGCTCAGGGCAAGCATGGCAAACACCGACTGAATTCAATCGCTGCCCATGCAAACGCCAGCACTGCACTTCTGGACTCGCTGGATGAACAGGCCTCGCCTGAGCGGCGACAGGCTATTTGCAGTAACCCCAATGCGGGCCTTATTCAACTCAACAGGCTGCTGGTCAATGCATCTCTGGGTGAATGCAAGAAAATGGCACAAAATCCCCATGCGGATAGGGTTTTTCTGACCAGGCTATGGCAAGCCCACGACGAAGTCTATTTGCACGCCGAAATCGCCAGCCACCGCAATTGCCCATCGGAGTTTTTGAACATCGCCTTGAATAGCGACGTCGTGTTGCTGCGGCGTAAGGCCGCTGCCAACACAAAACTATCGGATACCCAGTTGTTGCAGTTACTGGCGGATAGCGAATCGCAGGTACGTGTCGCAGCGTTACGCCAGCTGGTTGCGGTGAAGGTATCGCAGGCCGATGAACCGGCGCGGCGCGTGCGCCGGGAACTGGCGCGTAAAACCGGACTCGATGAGGCATTGGTTAACCGCCTAGTGTTGACGATGATAGCTGGGTGCGCCGCTGGCTTGCTCGCAATCCCGCCACTCAGGAGCCTGTGCTGAGAAAACTGGCAACGGATACCGAGGTCGAAGTGCGCCGGGGTGTGGCACGCAACCCGTTAGCATCAGTCGGACTATGCCGGCAACTGGCGGCCGATCCGGATTTTTGGGTGCGAGCCGGTATTGCGATTCGAGCCGATCTGGATCAGGCCACTATCCAACAGCTGTCGGCTGACGATTCGGTGGATGTACTGGCTGGCCTGGGCCGTAATCCGAATACGCCGGAAAAACTGTTGGCGCAAATTGCCCGACACCGAGATCGTGACGTACGCCGGGCGGTAATTCTCAACATGCAGGCGCCACTCGAGGTATTAAAAGAGTTTCTGCAAGATCCGTATGCGCTCAACCGGGCTTTGCTTTGCCGGCATCCGGCACTGACTGAGCAGGAACTGTGGGAACTCACCTCCGATCCGGAAGCGCAGGTTAGATTCAGCGCGGTTCAGGTGCTGGCATCGCGCTGCATGGCTGACCAATAAAGAATATTGCATGCTCTATGAAACAGGTAAGCGTATATATAAGGTAACACTAGAGGTATTTGAAACATGAAAATATTGGTACCTGTGAAACAGGTGAGCGTACTCGATGAAGACTTCGAACTACGCGATGATGGCCGCGATGTCGACCCCGACTATCTCGAACATGAGCTCAACGAATGGGATGACTATTCCTGGGAAGAAGCGCTGCGGCTGCATGAAGAGTACGGTGACGATGTTGAAATTATTCCACTTACAATCGGCCCGCAAGAGACCGAAGAAGGCATTCGCAAATGTCTTGCCAAGGGCGGTGAACGCGGCATCCGCGTGTGGGACGATGCCATGGAGGGTTCAGACCCGATGGCCATATCGCGGGTCATCGCCCGCGTCGCCGAACGCGAACAGGTAGATATGGTGTTTGCCGGTACGCTGGCCTCCGATCACGGATTTGCACAAACCGGTGTTAGCGTTGCCAGCCATCTGGGCTGGCCGCAGGTGGCGGTCGTGTCAAAGCTTGATTGCCAGCCAGGTTCCAGCAGTGTACAGGTACAACGTGAACTGGAAGGGGGCCTCGAAGAGGTGCTCACCGTGCAGTGCCCGGCGGTACTGACTATTCAGCTTGGCATTAATGAACCCCGTTATGCCTCGCTACGCGGTATCAAACAGGCCAGGGCCAAGCCGGTTGAAGAACTCAGTCACAGCGACCTGGGATTATCCGACGAAGATGTTGGCGAGGCTGGATCGGCTTCACGGGTACGACGCATGTATGTGCCTGAAAAAGGCCAGGCCGAACTGATCGAGGGTACCCTGGCCGAGCAGGGCGCGCGCGTTGCCGAAATCATCAAAGAATTACAGGGGGAAGCGTAATGACTGAAATACTCGTAATAGCCGAGCAACGTCGTGGTGAACTGGTCGCGGCAAGTCTCGAATGTATCGCCGCCGCAGTAGAATTGAAGGAAAGTGGCGGCCAGTCGGTAGCCGTGTGCATCATCGCACAGACCCCAGAGTCTTTCGTGACATCTTTGTCAGTAGCTGGAGTCGATGAAATAGTTACGATCAGGTCTGAGCAGGCCGAATTTCAAAGTGATGTATTTGAATCGACTTTACTTGCGCTGATCGAGCAGCGTCAACCAGCACTGGTACTTGCGCCGCATAGCATCGATGCATGGAGTTACGCACCGGTGCTTGCCAATAAGGGTGGGTTTGGTTATTCGAGTGATGTATTCGGTATTCGCTATGAGGGCGATGAATTAATCGCGACTCGCGCCGCCTACGCTGAGAAGGTCCACGTCGATGTTGATTTCCCCGGTCGCGACACAGTGCTTCTGACGGTGCGGGGCAATACCTTTAAGCCTATCGAAGCAAGCGCTAGTCCGCAACAGAGCAGCTTCGAAGTATCTTCGGTGACGCCGCGCAGCAGCCACGAAAGCTACATCGAGCCGGAAAGCGGCGGCGAAGTCGATATCACCCAGGCGGAGTACATGTTGTCCATTGGTCGCGGCATTGCGGAAGAAGACAATGTCGAACAATTCGCCGAGCTCGCCGAGACCATGGATTTCACCCTGGGTTGTTCACGGCCAATTGCTGACAATGGCTGGTTGCCTAAATTTCGCCAGGTCGGGCAGTCGGGAAAAACCGTGAGTAGCTGCTCGGTATACCTGGCGCTGGGGATCTCCGGCTCGGTACAGCACATGGCGGGTATGAAACACGTTCCCAATATCATTGCCGTAAACACCGACCCGGAAGCGTCTATATTCAGCATCGCGCGTTACGGCGTGGTCGCCGATATCTTTGATATTGCCGATGAACTGCAGAACCATTTCGAGTAACTAGGTAGTGATGGAAGCGCTTGAAGTAGCCCGGGAAAAATATCGCACGCATAGCGTGCGCTGGGGATTTTATTGGGCGCTGTGGTGCGCGGTTCTGTGGGGTGCCTGGTATGTACCGGGTACCGCGGTCTGGTATGAGGCGCCCTTTGTCGATATGGGATCGGGCGGGCAGGGGGAGTTTTTACTGGCTGCCGCGGTTATTACTGCACTTGGTTCGCTAGCGGTACTATTTTTTCTGTTTGTTTGGTTGGGTGCACTCGAAAAATGGGGTGAGTACGTTCGTACAGTCCGACAGGTACGCATATCTAAATGGTACTGTTTAGGCGGTGTTTTTGGCGGACCCTGCGCGTTATTCGGTTCGTACCTGGCGATTGGCTACGTGGGGCCAATTTTTGCCGCAATTGCAGCACTGATGTATCCGGTGGTTGGCGCGACCCTGGCCAGGTACTGGTATCACGAGAGAATCAGCAAGCGCGCAGCAATCGGAATTGCGATGATCCTGCTGGGTGGAGTATCGATTTTTGCACCAGGTCTGCTCGCTGAGTTTTCAAATCCAGAAGGTGGTGCCTGGCTCGGTTATATTGGCGGGCTTATGGCGGCTGTGGGCTGGGGCGCGGAAGGTGCGATCGCGGGACGCGCACTGGATGTCAGCGATCCTGATGTAGGCATTACGATCAGGTTTAGCGCCGAGGCTTTTTACTGGATTGTTCTAATCCTGCCTGCGATTGCACTGTTTTCTGACGCTGAGGTTTTTAGCCTGATCCTGGCGACATTCAATTTCTCGGCGATGTTGTGGATAGTACTGGCTGGGGCCAGCTTCGCCTTCTGTTATGTAGCCTGGTATAAATCCTTTCCGCTGATTGGGGTTGGAAGAGGGCAGGCTATCGCCGCCCTGTACGGAGTATTCGCGGTTATTTTTCTCTCCATTTTTACCCTCAGCCCTCCCGAGTGGCATTTCCTGATCAGTTTAGCGCTGACCGTGTTGGGCGGCTTTGTAATGTTCACCGAGAAAGCCGAGATGCTTGAAGTGATTCGTAGCGGCGATCTTGCTGGGGACACCGGCAAATGAAGAAACTGCACATGAAAGGGTACATCCTGCACCTGCTGAAGGAATGCCAGGATGGATTATGGGATTACGAAATTGCGCAGAAAGTGTTAGCGGAGTATCAGCATTCGGGTGCCTACTGGCACGGAGAGATCCGCGCCAGCCTTACAGATCTGTTTTCGGGTGCATTATTAGAAGAAGTCGAGGACCGGCTCGATGACGGCGAATATTTCGGCGCCGGCAAGGTGTTGGTTAAATTTAAACTATCACCATTTGGACACAAAAGAATGATTGAGACCGGACTGCTTTAACCGGCTTCAAACTACGGTATTAATACGGGAGATTATCATGTCGGAGTTTTGGGGATTTGCGGGTGCGGATATTCTGGCTGTAGTGCTTATCTGTGTTTTGTGCGCCCTGTGCCTTTACCATGCAAGAACCTGGGTAAAAAAACTCTGATTGTGAATCGACCGGAGCCTGCATAGAAAATCAATACAGTTATTAATTATTATCATCTTCTGCTATTGAAAATAGCAACCCCAGGCTTATGCAGCGGGAACATTGTTTGCTATCCTGCAATTTCGTCAGAAACTGCAATAATTAAGTATGGATAAATCCGAGCACACTTCCCAGCAAAGCGACGACAGTGATAGCACCCCCGAGGATACTTCGGTAAAGGCGCTGGAAGTGGCTATTGGCAGGCAGGTAAGGGCTTTACGTAAACGCCTGAATATGACGGTTGCGAACCTGGCCAAACAGGCGCAGTTGTCCTCGGGGATGTTATCGAAAATTGAAAATGGTCTGACTTCACCTTCGTTGGCAACCTTGAACGCACTTGCTAATGCACTGCACGTGCCGGTGACATCTCTTTTTCGGGGTTATGAAGAACA